>DHOF01000015.1 GCA_002411615.1 Ruminococcaceae bacterium UBA5397 | reverse complement strand
CCAGTTGCGGGCACGGTTGCTGCCTTCGCCCCAATACTCTTTCATATAAGTGCCATTTACATTTACCTTATTGGTCGGAGATTCATCAAAGCGGGAGAAATAACGTCCCAACATCACAAAATCAGCGCCCATTGCAAGTGCCAAAGTAATATGATGGTCATAAACGATTCCGCCGTCGGAACAAATCGGAACATAAATCCCGGTTTCACGATAATATTCGTCCCGCGCCTTCGCAACTTCAATAATCGCTGTTGCCTGGCCACGGCCAATTCCCTTTGTCTCGCGAGTGATACAAATAGATCCGCCGCCGATTCCGATCTTCACAAAGTCCGCTCCGCATTCCGCTAAGAAACGGAAGCCGTCTTTATCAACTACATTTCCAGCACCGATCTTAACGCTGTCTCCGTAATTTTCGCGCACCCATTCAATCGTCATCTTCTGCCATTCGGAAAATCCTTCGGAAGAATCAATGCAGAAAATATCCGCTCCGGCTTCCAAAAGTGCCGGAATCCGCTCCTTATAATCTCTGGTATTGATACCGGCGCCGACTACATAACGCTTTTTCTCATCCAGCAGCTCGTTGACATTCTCCTTATGCTCCGAATAGTCTTTGCGGAAAACCATATAGCACAAACGGCCGTCATCATCAATTACCGGCAGGGAATTGAGCTTGTGATCCCAAATAATATCATTGCACTCCGAAAGAGTTGCGCCCTTTGGAGCAGAAATAATTTTTTCAATCGGCGTCATAAAGTCGCTGACCTTAATGTCAATGCTCATACGGCTCAAACGATAGTCACGGCTCGAAACGATCCCCAAAAGCTTGCCGTTGGCAGTCCCATCAGAAGTAACCGCTACTGTGGAATGTCCGGTCTTTTCCTTTAGCTCCAGAATATCCGCAAGGGTCTTGTCCGGCTGAATATTGGAATCGCTGATCACAAATCCCGCCTTATAAGCCTTTACCCGCGCGACCATTGCTGCTTCGGATTCAATCGACTGAGAACCGTAAATAAAAGAAATTCCGCCCTCTTTTGCCAGAGCAACCGCCAGCCGGTCCCCAGAAACAGACTGCATAATTGCTGATACCATGGGGATATTCATGACGATTGCAGGCTTCTCCCCATCTCCCTTACGGTACTTTGTGACCGCTGTACGAAGACTCACTTCGCTCGGAATACACTTTGAAGAGGAATATCCGGGAATTAAAAGATATTCGTCGAAAGTATGGGAAGGTTCATCATAAAAGATCGCCATGTTTTGCTGCCTCCGTGTTTTTATTTTTTGGTTTTATAAACTATTTATATATATTTTTGTAATTATAGCAGATTCCCACCCCTTTTTCAACAATTCCTCAGGGAAAATCTTTTTCTCTGAGAAAAAAGCTTTTCCCTTTGTCTCTCTGCTTTTCGTCAGCCTGTCCTCTTTTCAAATAGATATTTATCTGATATAATGAAGTTTATGCTATAAAGGAAATAGATCCTTTTAGAATGCAGGAGCGGGAGAATTTGAAAATGTTGAAAAAAAGTAATTCTGCGCTGCCAAAAATAATTGGTGCAGGAATTCTTTGTCTGATCTTATGCTTAACTGGCTGGTATCTTTTTCGCAAATCATTTGACTATAGTAATAATGAAATTCCAAATACATCCCCTAGTGCGCTAACTGCAACGCACAACGGGCAGGTCTTAGAAACAGAATTTTCTTCTTCCCTCCTGATTCACCGGGTGGGAATATGGTGTTCCCTCTCTGCCGACGGTCAGACTCTTGACCCGTCGTTACTGAGTCAGGATTCCGCTCCCCGCGGCTTTCTCGAAGTACAGGCAGTCGATTCCGAGGGGTCCACGATTGCAGAAAACTCTGTCAGCTTTTCGGACCTAAACGGAAATTCTTATATGACGATCCTGTCTGGATTTTCCTATTCTTCCGCAAAAAACGGCGATCTGCGGCTTAAAATTACCGTTCATCAAACGGGAAAAGACCCGATTTATCTTAAAACATCCGGCAACGGGCAGCCGGATCTTCAGCTTGTCGGTTATCTGAATTCCACCGACAACCGTGCCTTACAAAAAGGCTTTGCACTTGTCTTTGCCTTCGTTTTCGCAGCGGCACTTAGTACTTATTTTCTTTTGGCTTTTTCTCATGTGAAACTGCATTTAGTCTTTTTAATTGCCGCTTTTTTGCTTTCTATGGGATACGAACTCGTTCTGCCCATTCAATCGGCGCCCGACGAATGGGATCATTTTACACAGGCCTACCGCGTTTCCGACCAGATGATGAATTTACCCGCCGGCAACGATAAGATTTCTATGCGACAGGAGGATTTTGATTTACTTTCTTCGGTGTCTCATACTCCTGACCGCTCTGTTTATTCCTATGTTTTTGGGAAGATCGGAAAAGGGGCAACTCAAACAGAGTTAAAGGAAGTTGACGTCCACCGCATTTCGTGGGACGGCCCTACTTATCTTTTGGGCGGAACCGCAATTACAATCGGACGACTTCTTCATTTAAATGGTGTCACTGTTTTTTATATGGCACGATTTGCAAATTTGCTTCTTTTTTTACTTTTATGCACACTGGCAATCGCCGTGACCCCCGTAAAAAAAGGATTTTTTATCGTTGCTTCGCTTCTTCCTATGGTGCTCCATTTAGGGAACAGTCTCTCTTATGATGTAGAGATGTTCCCCATGGCTTACCTTGTAATTGCGCTCTGGCTGCGAATGTCCTGCAAAAAGGAAGGCCACTTTATTTTCTTAAAAGAGTGGCTTCTTTTTTGTATTCCGCTCATTTTACTTGCACCTTGTAAAGTTTACATCTTGGTCTGCGCCCTTGCGCTTTTCGTGCCAAAAGAAAAATTTGTGAGCCCGCGCTGGGCCTATGTTCTTCGTACAGGAGCGTTTTTGCTGGCCGTTCTATTCTTGATTTTTAAAAACGTTAATTCCATCTTACCGTCATTAACGGAAACCACCAGCGCCCATTTTTCTCTGGGATATCTCTTGTCCCATCCGACAAGAACGATTCAAATGTTGTTTAATACAATGATAGATTATAAACCCGCTTTTATGCTTTGGCTAATCGGAAGTGCCTTAGGCTGGCTGAATATTCCTGTTGACCTGCTTTGGATTTTTATATTCTTTGCGCTGCTGCTTTTTTCCTCTCTCTGGACAGAAGAGGAGCTAAACAAACTGCCGACAAAATTTTCCCGCTATCAATGGGGGTTTTTGATCATCATTTTCCTCGTAATTGCCGGGGTCGTTTATGCCGCTTTTACATGGACTCCGATTGCAAGCGATCGGATTGAGGGCATTCAAGGTCGGTATTTTCTGCCGATTCTTCCGCTCATCATGCTTTTATGCTGTCAAAAAACATTTATTACAAAAAGAGACGATTGCCGCCGCTTTTTTATGATTGCTGTCTTTTGTAATTCTTTCCTTCTGATGGAAGTATTCTCAGATGGACTGATTGCTAAATAAATTTCCAAAAATGTTGGAGGAAAACAAATGATAAAGGATTGTATGAAAAGGATTTTTAACAAAGAGAAAACGAAGAAGTTATGGATTCCGCTTTTAATTTGCTGTATCTTCGCTGTCGCCGGATGGTTTTTTTATCATGCTACATTTGATCAGATCGATACCATTCCTTTTTCTTCAGAAAAGATCACATGGAAAGCGGTCGAAGACCGGGAGGTAATCGAATCCTCCTATGTAACCGACGCTAAGCTGAAACAAATTTCGATCAGCTGCTCTTTAACAAATGCCGCTCCGAGCATCAAAGTCCAAACAAACAATAACAGCAAAAAAGATGATTGTGCAAAGGGCTATTTAAAAGCAGAATTAATTGATCTCGACAATCATGTTATTAGCTCCGTTTTAGTAAACTACTCTGATCTTTCAGAAAAAGCATTTTCCCCCGTTCTCGCTCATTTTACTTATGTGGCCAACGAAAACCGACCTGTTAAAATCCAAATCACCTTTCATCAGCAGAACGACATTCCGCTCTCGGTAGCAATCAATCAGGACGGTACACTTTCGGCCTGTATGAACGGTTTTCTCAATACGCGGGACAACCATTCTCTTGTAAAAGGATATTGGATCCTTTTTGCACTGCTTTTCGCTGCTGTTCTTTTGGGGTACCTGATGCTGGCGGTCTTCCATGCAAAATTGCATTGGTGTTTCCTAACAGTAGGCGTACTACTTATCATGGGATTCGATATGGTTCTTCCGATTCAGTCGGCGCCCGACGAATGGAATCATTATTCGCAGAGCTATCGCTTTTCGGATCGTCTGATGGGAGAACAGGCAGACCCCAGCCTTATTACTATGCGCCATGACGACGCTTTTATCTTCGACGCAATCGACGAAAATCCGACCAAGCAGACTTATTTGACTGTCTTTGGAAATATCGGGAAAAAGATAGACGGTGATCCGAATGAACTCCCGATGCCGGTGGAAAAATTCGGCTGGGATGGCCCCTCCTATGTTTTTGAAGGACTTGCGATCACTGCCGGGCGCCTAATGAACTTTAACTATATAACCGTCTACTATATGGCGCGCGTGGCAAATTCTCTTTTGTATCTGCTGCTCTTTACCCTTGCAATCGCAATTGTTCCAGTACGAAAAGGATTTTTTGCCGTTTCTGCTCTATTGCCGATGGCGCTGCATTTAGGAAGCAGCTGCTCCTCTGATACACAGATGTTCCCGATGGCGTTTCTCGTCTTTGCAGCGTGGCTGCGGCTCCTTTTAAAGCCGGAAAACGAACCGATCAACATAAAAGACTGGCTCCTCTTCTGCATTCCATTGGCACTTTTGGCTCCCTCAAAGGTCTATGTGCTGTTCTGTCCGCTCGTCCTGTTTGTCCCAGCTAAAAAGTTTAAGAACCGCCATTCTTCACGCATTTACCGTTGGGGTTCTCTTGCAATCGTAGCGCTCTTCATGCTGCTGCAGACAGGCGGCAACGCGGTTTCTTACACGACTCCCGGCACCAAAACACTGTTTACTCCAAAATTTTTGCTCACCCACCTACAGGAAACCTTTCTAATACTTTTTGATACTTTGAAAGAGTTAAAAGGCACCTTGATCGAAAGTATGGCCGGAAGTCGTCTGGGCTGGTCAAAGATTCCGGTAGACCATTTTTGGGTTATCGCTTTCATTGTCCTACTGGTTCTTTCCATGCTTTGGAAGAAAGAAGAATCCGAAAGACTCCCGCGCCCGCTTACAAAGCATCGTTGGCAAATGATTTTTATCATTCTTTTGGTAACCGGTGCAACTGTCTATGCGGCTTTTACATGGACCATGATTTATTATCGCTTTGTCGATGGACTGCAGGGCCGGTATTTCCTGCCGCTTCTGCCGCTTCTTCTTATTTTGTTTCAGCAGAACAATTTGGCTCCTAAAAAAGGAATTGACCGGCCGCTAGTTTTCTGCGGTGTCTTTTGTGACGCATTTTTATTGCTGGAACTTTTTGTAAATCTTCTTTCTGGAGCACCGGCAATCGGATAAAATCCACTAGTAAAATTATTTGTCATAACTCTCTCTAGAAGAAAGGATTTTTTATGAGCGCTTTTTTTAAAGAATACGATACAGAAACCCTTTTAAAACTACAGCAAACGCTTACCGAAATGAGTGAAGCACTGCTGGATTTTTGTAAAAAGCAAAATTTAATTATTCTCGGTGCCTATGGAACCACCTTGGGTGCTTATCGCCATCATGGATTCATTCCATGGGACGACGACATGGATTTTTACATGCCGCGCAAAGATTATGACAAACTGCTTGCACTGACCGCAAAAGGAATCACCATTCCGGGATACGAAATTCAGTCCCTGCAGAATAATCCCGACTACATCAAACCTTTTGCGACCCTTCATAAACTCGGAACTCTCTGTATCAGCGAGGGCGCCGAAAATCTTCCGGGACATGAGCGAATGCATATTTCCATTGACCTTTTCCCCCTGGATCCCATTCCGCAAGACCCGGCTCTTGCCAAAAAAATTGCTTCCAAAACGCTCACCCTATGCCGCGCAATGTATTTAGGTACTGGACTCCCCATCAATTTTCCTTTTGAAAATCCAGTCTTTTGCACATTTGCAAAACTAGGCTGCTCCGCTTTGCGCGGATTTCTCCATCTGACAAAAATGGATACTGCTGCGATCCAGAAAAAGCTTGATTTTTGGCGGAGCAAAGGACAAAAAAATCCAAGTGGCCGAATGTGTTATTTTGGAGAAACAAATTCCCTCACTGTATGGGTCTTGGACCCTACCGAAAAGGAACCGGAATTTTTACCGTTTGGTCCTTTAAAACTTCCGGTCATGGCAGACCCCAAAGACTATCTTTCCCGCGAATACGGCAGCAGCTTTATGGAACTGCCCCCGCCTTCCAAGCGACACAACCACGCTGCAACTGTTTTAAAGTTTTAAAAGCAACTTGATTTCATTCAACTTGGAATGAATCAGAGAAAAGAAATTTAAGAAAAAGAGAGAAATTTATGGAAAAAACAATTTATAAGGCATATGAGCCTGCTGTTTTAAAATCACTGCAGCAGACCCTTACCGAAATGAGCGATGTACTTATCTCATTTTGTCACGAGCATGATCTTACTATTTTGGCAGGATTCGGTACCGTTCTTGGAGCTTACCGGCACCATGGCTTTATTCCGTGGGACGATGACATGGATTTTTATATGCCGCGAAAAGACTATGAAAAACTTTTAAAGCTTCAGTCTGATGGAATGATGGCACCCGGATATGAAGTGCAATGGCAAAAAAACAATCCCCACTACTACAAGGCTTTTGCCTCATTTCAAAAACTTGACACCTCTTTTATCAGTGAGGAACTGCTTTCTATGCCTGCACAAGATCGAATGCACATCTATATCGATATTTTCCCGTTGGATTCAGTCCCTGACAATTCCTTTTGGGCAAATAGAATCGATCATCTTTCTAATTTTTGGTCAAAGATGATGGTGCTTCGCACCAACGTCCCCATTAAAGCGCCTTTTAAAAACCCTCTTAAGAGATTTTTAGCAGAAACCCCCTGCAAAATTATTCACAACCTTCTCTGTCTTTTCCGGGTTTCTTATTCCACCCTTTTGAAAAGAGTGGATTTCTGGAGAAGAAAAGGCGAAAATGTTCCTTCTCACCGCGTCTGTTACTTTGGTGAATTTCATACTCTTTCCGGCTGGATCGACAGTGATTCGGTCAAAAATCCCATTGATCTTCCTTTCGATTTTATCAAACTTCCGGTAATGGCAAATCCGGAAGATTATCTTTCCCGAGAATATGGGAATGATTATCTTGAGCTTCCCCCTCCGGAACAACGGCGCAATCACATGGCCGCTGTTCTGGATTTTGGAAAGCAGAATCTAAGAAATGAACGGAGTGCTTAAAACGCATGTACCGAAAAGCATTGAAGCCGGCTACAAAAAGCGGCATCTTCTTCTGGAATATGGCAGGCAGCGTTTGTAATGCTGCCAACACTGTTTTAATGACACTGATCATCACAAGGATCTGCGGCGCCGAAACAGCCGGAATCTATTCGCTGGCTTTAGCGGTGGGGCAAATTGTAAGCCCTGTCGCCTATTTTGAAGTGCGGAACTTTCAGGTCAGTGATATCCGCCATGAATTTTCTTTTTCGGAATACCATCTTTTTCGGCTGATTACAATTATTGCCGCTTCTGTTTTTACGGTTATTTGGATTCTCCTCAACGGATACAGCGGCGAAAAGTTGTCGGCGGTCATTCTCTGCTGCATTTTTCAACTGATTGAAGCTTATGAGAATGTTTTTCAGGGGCTTTTACAGCTCCATAACCGTCTGGACCTTTCCGGAAAAAGCTTTACGCTTCGAGTCGTCTTCGATACTGTTTTATTTTGGGGCCTATTAGTATTAACACAAAACTTTTTCCTCTCCCTGCTTGTCTATACGATTTTTGCGGGCATTTGGATTTTTGTGATCACGGTTCCTATTTCGAATCATTTCGAAAAGGCCCATCGTACTTCCTTATCTTTTATTCCACAGCTTGCCGCTGCGTGTTTGCCGCTTTTCTTAACCACTTTTCTGATGTCTTACATTATTTCGGCACCAAAATACGCAATCGATGAATTTCTTTCGCCTAATATGCAAACCTATTTCAGCATTTTATTTATGCCAGCTTCTATTGTAAATCTTTTTACTTTTGTTATCTACCGACTGTATATCACCAAAATGGCAGAGGATTGGGTGAATGGAAACCGCAAAGATTTTATGCGGCAGGTTTTGCTTTTGCTTCTTTGGATTGCTCTGATCGGTGCGGCAGCTCTTCTGGTCGGCTGGTGGATTGGAATCCCATTTTTAAGCTGGTTTTATGGACTGCCTCAGCTCTCCGCTTATCGCTCCGAGCTAATGATCGTCCTGCTGGGTGGAATCTTTGCTGCCACTGCAGGGTGGTTTAACGTTGTCTTCACGATTATCCGCCACCAAAAAACACTTTTGATTGTCAACGCGGTCTCTGCGGTCTGCTGCTTCCTGATTGTGCGGCCAATGGTGCAAAATTTTGCTTTGATGGGCGCTTCGCTGTGTTATATGGTTTCTATGGCCATTCTGACACTTGTCCAAATTGTCTTTATTCTGTATTTTTTGAAGCAGTCAAAAAAAGGCACGGAGTTTTAAAGAACAGGAGTTTTTAAAATGCAAAATCCTAAAATCAGTTTTATTGTTCCGGTCTACCGGGCCGAAAAGACTTTAAATGCCTGTGTGGACAGCATTCTTTCCCAATCCATGCCAAATTTTGAGCTTCTTCTAATCGATGACGGGTCTCCGGACCAAAGCGGAAAAATCTGCGACGAAATGGCGCTTAGGGACAGCCGAATTTGTGTCTTCCATCAAAAAAACGGCGGCGTTTCCCATGCGCGAAATGCCGGCCTTCAAAAAGCCAACGGTGAATTCGTCCTTTTTGTAGACAGCGATGATACCATTTCTTCCCAAATGGCAGAAAAAATGCTGACTGCTCAGCAAGACCAAAAGGCAGACCTTGTTATCTGCGGAATTTTACATATCTGGAAACAGAAAACGACGCAAACCCATTATGGCGATTTTTCTGTTTCTTCTCTACAGGAACTAAAGGAAAAGAATGCTTCTCTTTCTTTAGAATACGCATGGAACGCTCCCTATAACAAGCTCTATCCCCGCTCACAGATTCAAAAAGGATTTGACGAAAAAGTAGGTCTTGGAGAGGACTTGCTCTTTAATCTTTCTATTTTGCCTGCCTGCCAAAAGATTGTGTTTCTTCCGGATTGCCTGTATTATTACGATCACCGCAATGAAAATTCGATTACGCAGTCCTATCGGGAACAAAAATTCCAGGACGCTTTGCGGGTCTATCACGAAAAATGCACCTTTGATCACTGGGCTTTTGGAAAAGATTATCTTCCAACGGCAGAAAGTGCTCTTCTTTGCGGAGATGTTATCCGCTGTATTCAGCGTCTTGTTCAAAAAGGCGGAAAATCCCCTGAAGAAGAAAAAAAGGTCATAAAATCCTGGCTCTGTGATTCAGAAGTCCAAAAAGCTTCCAAAATCATGTACCGCCAAAGCCCAACCTTTTTTGCGATTTGGCTTTTGATTCATTTTAAAATGACCGGACTAATGCGAACCGCTTTTCGCCTACAAAAATAGAAAATCCATTCTGGAGTTGAAACGATATGACTTACTGCTTTTTTTCAGCACAATATCTTCCCTCTTTTGGCGGGGTGGAACGCTATACTTTTAATCTGGCGCGGGAACTGATTGCCCGCGGCGAAAAATCCATTGTTGTCACCAGTAAAAAGCCCAGGCTTTCCTCACATGAAATCGATTCTTATGGAATCGAAGTTTTTCGGGTTCCCAGTCAGCTTTTGATGGGCGGACGGTTTCCCGTTGCAAATGGCGGTCCTGCACTTAATCATTTACTGGACGACATTATTGCGCGCTGTGACCGTGCGGTGATTCAAACAAGGTTTTATCCGCTCTCTTATTTTGCGGCAGCCCGCTGCCACAAGGCAAAAATTCCATTCATTGTGATCGACCACGGTGCCGGCCATTTAAATCTGGGGAATCCAATTGCAAATCAGTGCGGAGAATGGTATGAACACGCGATCACGGCCAACTTAAAGAAAAAAGTGCCCGCCTTTTATGCCGTCAGCCATGCCGGATGTGATTGGCTTCGCCATTTTAAGATTGAATCGCGCGGCGTCCTCTATAATTTTATTGACCCACGGATCATTAAATCTGCTACCGACGGTCTTAACCCTTTAAAGACACG
Source organism: Ruminococcaceae bacterium UBA5397 (assembly GCA_002411615.1). Taxonomy (GTDB): domain Bacteria; phylum Bacillota; class Clostridia; order Oscillospirales; family Acutalibacteraceae; genus Caproicibacterium. Next base: position 8,698 of record DHOF01000015.1, on the reverse strand, counting down.
GGAAAAATACGGATTGCCGAAAGATCGTCCGATTATCCTCTTTACCGGACGTCTGGTAGAAGAAAAAGGTGTTTTGCCGCTTGCAAAAGCCGTCTCTCTTCTTCAAAAGGAAGAAAAACCTCCCATTGCTGTTTTTGCAGGGAGCGGTCCCAGCGAAGAAGCACTCCAAAAAGAGGGGGGGTTTGTCTATCTCTTAGGGACCTTGGAACAAAAGGAAGTCTTCGCTCTTTTAAAAGCCAGTGAAATTTTCTGTCTGCCCAGCCGCAGTGAAGGAATGTCGACTTCCGTACTGGAGGCAGCTGCCTGCGGATGCTATGTAATCACAACAGACCGCGGCGGGAGTAAAGAACTGATTTCCTCTCCGCAGTATGGGACTATTTTGAAAAATACGGAACCCGAGACGATTGCCGAAACGATCCGCAGCCTGCTTTTATTTCCCGAAAAAAGGGAAACTACAGCAGCGGCGGCGAAAGAAAAAGTTTTGCATGGGTTCACTTATGCCTCCACCTGCACTGCATTGATGGAAATCCCGTGGGAATCTCTTTAAGTTTTGCTTATCTCGGATTTTTGTTTTCAAGTGCTGTAATCTGTAGTACAATAAAAATTTAGGAGAAATTGCATGATCACAGGAAAGGATGTTCTTAATTTGCGAACTCTGGTTATTATTCCTGCCTATAACGAGGCTCAAAATATTGTCCGCGTTGTGGACAACCTGATTCAGAATTTTCCGCAATATGACTATGTAGTCGTCAACGACGGCAGTCATGATGAAACCGCAGAGATCTGCCGCGATCACGGTTATTGTTTAATTGATCAGCCAATCAATCTGGGGCTTGCTGGTGCATTTCAAACCGGAATGAAATATGCAATGCAGAATCATTATGATGCTGCGATCCAATTTGACGGCGACGGACAGCATCGTCCCGAATTTATCGGAGCCATGGAAGAAAAGATCAAAGAAGGCTACGATGTCGTGATCGGCAGCCGCTTTGTCTCCGCAGAGAAACCTAAAACCCTGCGGATGTTTGGAAACAATCTGATTGAAACTTTTATCCATATGACGACCCATAAAACGATCACCGACCCTACCAGCGGAATGCGAATGTTCAGCCGCCGGGTGATTCGAATTCTCGCGACTGAAATCAACTACGGTCCCGAGCCGGATACCATTGCCCATCTGATTCGCAGCGGTGCAAAAGTCTGCGAAGTACAGGTCAAAATGGATGAACGAATCGCTGGAGAAAGCTATTTGAATCTCTCTCGGAGTATCCGCTACATGGCAACGATTTGCATCAGCATCGTCTTTATCGGATGGTTTCGGCAAAAAGTTGATTTGGGAAAAGAGGAGGTGCTCTCATGACGATCTGGTTTCGAATTCTGCTGTTTTTAGCAGCAATCCTTTCTCTTCAGCTCGTTTTACGAAATATTCGCAAATCAAAGCTTCTGATCTCCGATAGCCTTTTCTGGATCTTCTTTTCTGCCATTTTGGTCATTCTGGCCGTTTTCCCACAGATTGCTTATGCAGTCTCTGATTTATTGGGAATCCAATCTCCAGTAAATCTTGTTTATTTGGTCATTATCGCACTTTTGATCTGGCGTGTTTTTAAACTGTATCTACGTGTCTCTTCCATGGATACAAAATTAAAAGAGCTTACTCAGCGAATCGCGCTGAACGAAAAAGCAACTCATTCAAAATGAATTTAAAGGAGTGAATTTATGAAATGCAGGCAATTATTTTGGCCGCTGGGATGGGAAAGCGACTAAAGGAACTAACGCAAAACAATACCAAATGTATGGTAAAAGTAAACGGAATCACTTTGATTGAACGCGCGCTCACTCAGCTTGATCAGCTTTCTCTTAACCGTATCGTCATTGTGGAAGGATACGAGGGAAAAAAGCTCATCGACTTTATTAACACTCTTTCTGTTAAGACTCCCATCACCTTTGTCGACAATCCCATTTACGACAAGACAAACAATATCTATTCTCTCTGGCTTGCGAAAGACTATCTTTTGGAAGATGATACCTTACTTTTAGAATCCGATATCATTTTCGAAGACTCTGTTCTGCATGCACTGACGGACGATCCCAGAGATACGTTAGCACTGGTTGATCGTTACGAAAGCTGGATGGACGGCACAGTCATGCAAATTGATAAAAATGACCGAATTCTTTCATTTGTTCCTGGAAAAGATTTTGATTTTAAAAATGTAGACTCCTACTATAAAACGGTAAATCTCTATAAATTCGGAAAAGAATTTTCACGCACACATTATGTACCGTTCTTGGAAGCTTACTCTAAAGCGCTAGGAAACAATGAATATTATGAGCAGGTTCTGCGGGTAATTGCTATGCTTGATAATCCCGGAATCTATGCAAAACGACTCAATGGAGAACGCTGGTATGAAATCGACGATATTCAGGATTTGGATATTGCTTCCTCTCTTTTTTCTTCGAGTGATGAAGCACTTCTCTCCTCTGTCGAAAGTCGCTACGGTGGATATTGGCGCTATCCTAAACTTCTTGATTTTTGCTATCTCGTCAACCCCTATTTTCCTCCGCAGAAAATGATTAACGAAATGCAGTCGAACTTTGTCTCCCTGTTGACCCAATACCCCTCTGGAATGAAGGTTAACAGCCTTTTGGCTGCACGGAATTTTAATCTTCATTCCGATGAGATTTTAGTAGGAAATGGCGCCGCTGAGTTAATTAAATCATTTATGAGCTTTCAAAACGGTAAAGTCGGTGTTATTCGCCCTACCTTCGAAGAATACCCCAATCGCTATAGTCCCGAAAAAGAAGTCATTTTCCGTTCTAATAATGCAGACTTTTCCTATACTGCGGATGATTTAATGTCATTTTTCTCGGATAAGGGAATCTCTACATTAATCTTAATTAACCCGGATAACCCCAGCGGCAACCTCATTCCCAAAAAAGATTTACTGCGTCTGCTCGCTTGGTGCAAAGAAAAATCCATCTGCTTACTGCTCGATGAATCTTTTGCCGACTTTTCTCAACAAGACGCTTCTCTATTGGGACCGTCTCTGATTTCTGCTAACCCTAATCTTTCCGTAATGAAATCCATCTCAAAATCTTATGGGGTCCCCGGTATTCGTCTCGGAGTTTTTGCAAGCGGAAACAAGAATCTGATTGCTTCCATGAAAAAAGACGTGGCAATCTGGAATATCAATTCCTTCGGTGAATTTTTCATGCAGATTGAAGAAAAGTACAAAAAAGATTATGCCGCTTCTCTTTTAAAGATTAAAAAAGCACGCAAAAAATTTGTATCACAGCTCTCATCCCTGCCGGGACTGCGAATCATTCCGTCAGAAGCAAACTATGTAATGGCGGAGATCGTTTCTCAAAAATGGACCGCTTTTTCATTGACTAAAGAACTGCTCTGCAAAGATCACATTCTGATTAAAGACCTCACCAAGAAAGTAGGCAAACAGTATGTTCGCATTGCTGTCCGCGACGAAAAAGATAACCAGAAATTGATTAACTGTCTAAAAAATCTCTTCTAATTTTTATGCTCCTGCGTTCAAAATCTTATAAAAGATAAATAAAAATGAACAGATTGGACGAACCATCATGCTTTCTAAACTTCAATTTGATATTCTATATTTTCTGCTAAAGAAAAATTTTTCTTCTTCTCCTTCACAGAGAGAGCTTTCAGAAACTTTTTCTGTTTCGCTTGGAAAAATTAATTCCTGTTTAAAGGAATTAAAGTCCTCTGATTTAATCAATAGTGAGCTTTGTATTACAGAAAACGGAAAGCAGGCTCTGCTTCCCTACAAAGTTCAAAATGCAGTGATTATGGCTGCCGGCATGAGCTCCCGCTTTGCACCGCTTTCCTATGAAAAGCCAAAAGCTCTTTTAAAGGTTCACGGTGAAATTCTGATTGAGCGGCAGATTCGTCAGCTGCAGGAGGCTGGAATCAACGATATCACGCTTGTTGTCGGTTACATGAAAGAAAAAATGTTTTATCTGGCCGATAAATTTCATCTAAATTTGGTCGTCAACGAAGACTATTATCGCTATAATAATCCTTCTTCTTTAATGCGGGTCGTGGATAAACTCAAGAATACATACATCTGCTCCTCTGATGATTACTTTACCGAAAATGTATTCAAACCATATGTCTATCAAGCCTATTATGCGGCTGTCTATTCGCCTTCTAAAACAGATGAATATTGCATGAAGGCCAATCAGAAAGGAAAAATCATTTCCGTATCCATCGGCGGGCAAAACGCATGGTATATGACGGGCCACGTTTATTTTGACCAGGAGTTCAGCCGCAATTTTATTCGTCTGCTGCAGCAGGATTATGAAAATCCAGAAACCAAAACGCAACTTTGGGAAAACTTTTATATGCGTCATTTAAATGAGCTGGCACTCTATTTAAAGCCTTATCCTGCTGGTGTTATTTATGAATTCGACTCTCTTTCGGAACTGCAGAAATTTGACCAGAGCTATGTCGAAAATGTTGATTCCGATATTTTTCAAAACATCCAGAAAATTCTTTCCTGCAACGCAAAAGATATTCAGCAAATCGAGCCAATTAAAGCCGGTATGACTAACACTTCTTTTTCCTTTTTGTGTGCGGGAAAGAAATATGTTTACCGCCACCCGGGCGTTGGAACAGATGCCTATATCAACCGAAAAGGAGAAGCCTGGGCCATGCACGTCGCAAAAGAACTGAAGCTTGACCCATCCTTCCTCTACATGGATGAAAAAAAAGGCTGGAAACTCTCCTCCTTTATTAATGGCGCAAAGGCTATGGATTATCACAATCCCTCGCAAGTAGAACGTTCCCTAGAAATGGTTCGAACACTTCACGCTTACCCCAAAAAGAGTCCTTATTCCTTTGACATCTGGAAAATGATTCACAGCTTTACCTCTCAGATTGAGCAAAAAGGGCGTGACCATTTCGAAGATTACCAGACCCTTTATAAAAGGACCAAAGAGCTTTATGTCTTAGCAGAAGCAGACGGAGTTCCGAAATGCCTTTGTCACTGCGATTGCTATGATCAAAACTTTTTAGCCGATGAAAACGGCAATCTTTTTCTGATTGACTGGGAGTATGCCGGAACGGCTGATCCTGCATGGGATTTAGGAACTTACCTTGCCTGCTCTGACTATTCCTTAGGACAGGCCGAAAAAATTTTATCGATCTATTTACAGCACGAGCCCAATAAAAAAGAGCTCTGTCATTATTTTGCCTATACTTCTATTTCCGCTTATTACTGGTTTTTATGGGCGATCTATCAAGAAAGCATGGGAAAAAGCGTCGGAGAATATCTTTACATCTGGTACCGTTATACCAAAGAATACGGAAATATCGCATGGAATCTTTATCATTCTGATCGAAATGGAGATGAAACCAATGAAACCGCAAACTGATTTTGAAAAGGAACAAATGAAAGAAATCGCGCGCCGGGTAGAGTATTTGGAAAAAAATTCTGATCTAGAATCAAGTGATTTTAGCCGCGGAAACTGGATTGCTGTGTGGTGTACAATCGTTGGCAGTCTTGCATTGTTTATATGGGGCCTGTTTGTCTGATTTGAAATTTTTAAAAGGGAGTTTATGAAGGAATATGAAAGAGAAAAGCAATCGAGAAAAGCTGATTGAGCAGGAAACCACACTAGGGATTGCACCACTTTTGCCGCAGGAACGAAAATATGGATTTTTGGATGCTTTTTTAATTATCAGCGGATATGCAATCGCCACGTGGTGCTATACGCAGGGAGCTACTGTTGCAGGGCTCTTGGATTTTAAACAATTAATTGCCAACACCTTTGGAATTAATATTTTAGTTTTAGCAATTGTTTCCCTTCCCATTTTATTTTCCGTCCGTTATGGAATTGACGTTTGGATTTGGTTTCGCAGCATTTTCGGATTAAATGGCTGCAAAATACTTACCGTTTTAGCCGTGCTTGCCAATTTTCCATGGTATGCCGTATGTGCAGAATTATTTTCATCTTCTATGAGCAATCTGTTAGCAATGGCAGGCATTATTATTCCAGAATCTTTTCAGCCGTTTTTAGGAGTCGGTTCTATCCTTTTAGGTACAGCCATTGCAATCGGCGGCCCAACAGCAATCCAGAAATCGACCCGTATTATGGTTCCCTCCATGCTGGGAGTCGGCATTATTGTTGTTATCATCGCCATGACCTCTGTTCCAACTTCTGAGATTCTCTCTTATCAACCGGATCTTAGTGCTTATCCAGGAGGACGGCAAGAAGCTTACATGCGTGCATTAGAGCTAAATATTGCGTTTGCTTTTTCATGGTCAGTTGCAATGTTTGTTCTTCCACGACTTTGTAAAAAAGAAAAGCATGCGTATTGGGCCACTGTTACAAGCTATGGAGTTGTTGCGCCGTTTTTCTGTTTTGCCGGCGGTGTTCTCGCAATCGCAATGTTTGTTAAATTCGGTGTGATGAGCGATGATCCCACTTATATGCTTGCAAACCTTGCTTCTCCTCCGGTTGCACTGCTTTCCCTTGTCCTTGTGGCATTCGCCAATATCGGAACACAGGGCGTCGGTTCTTACATGAACGCGCTTGTTCTCAAATCTTCTTTTCCAAAAGTAAAGTACAATACCTTCGTATTTCTGCTTGCGGCTTATGTTTTGTTCCTGACGGTTTGGAATAAGGTGATTGCATATTTCAGCTCTTTTCTCGCTGTCGAAACTTATCTCTATGCTCCTATTATGGCCGTGCTTGTCGTAGATTTCTTCTTCGTAAAACATCAGCATCTCTCTTTGCGAGACGCTTACTTTCTCCATTCTGACCGATATCGTTTTACCCATGGATTTAACCTGATCGGTCTTTTCAGCCTTTTAATCGGATTTGTTTCTGCACTGCTGATCTTTAATCCTATTTCCGGGGAAATCTATTCTCCAATTTTCTACTATGTCGGTGCGTCCTCTGTCTCCTTCTTTACCGCAGGCATCGTCTATTTGATTGCCTGCAAAACAGCACCAGGGAAAAGCTATATGAAACTCGATCCAAAATAATATCTCTTACTTTTTTGAATACAAAAAGGAAGCCTGATAACATCACTTTTTATGTTATCGGGCTTCCCTTTTATTAAACTTTTTTATTTTAATAAGAACGTTTAATTCTTATTAAGAAATAAATGCTGTAAAACCGATTTCTCCGTGATGGATTCCCTGTATTGCAAACCCATCGTTATGTACTTCTCCAAAAAGTTCCAGCGTATCTTTAAGCTTACTTTCTTTCTGATAATTGATCTGCACATTATGATAGTTTCGAAAAGCTTCCGGTAAAAAGTCCTCGATAATATCCCCGTAAATCGTGTTGGTCAGATGTCCGTTACGATCAAGGTCACTATATCGAATTGGGCGGTCTCCCAGCTTTGGCATCTCTTCAAAGCGCAGCCGCGGCGGACGTTCCTTCTTTTCCGCCTGCAGCGGACAGAATATCCGGTATTCATAAATTTTTTCCGGTCGAAGGGGTTTATGTTCTCGAAAATCCACAACTACACTTACCTGCAAAATTCGGACGATTTCTTTTCCCTCTGACTGAAAAGAAAACTCTCGATAAAACTGAACGCCGCTTGTTCCCAAAGGGCGTGTTATAATTGTCAAATGCTCGTTACGCCGTGGTAAACGGTGGATCGTCACCTGGTTTGTTGTGATCAAAAAAGCTTTTTGCTCTTTCATCAGCCATTCATAGCCCATGCCGATTCCATCCATATGCTCTTCTCCGGTTTCCTGCTCCATGCGCAGCAAAGCCGAAAGCCGAATATTGCCGGCAGCGCCGATTTGATAGCTTGCCACCCGCGCTTTTCGTTCAAATTTGGCAACTGCTATTCCCGTTTCCGGATTCACATATGGATCCACTTTTCTGATTTCTTCATCCGTCATCTGAAAGACCTCCCTCTTTTGCGAATTTTAAGACAGGGAATCCTTAGAAAGACAGCTTTTCTGTCCTTTCAAGGATTCCCTGTTCCTGATTTTTGTTCTGATCTTATTTAATCGGCTTTAATACTTCGATTCCGCCCATATACGGCCGCAAAACTTCCGGCACGATAACAGAACCGTCTGCCTGCTGATTTTGCTCTACGATTGCGGGCAGCAGCCGGGAAGTCGCCAATCCGGAAGCATTCAGTGTATGAACAAAATGCAGTTTTTTATCTTTGCCGCGGTACTTAATGTTTCCGCGCCGCGCTTGATAAGTTCTTGCGTTAGAAGCCGAAGAAACTTCCTTATAAATTTCCATCGAAGGAATCCAAACTTCGATATCATAGGTGCGCGCCATGCTGAACGAGCAGTCTCCCGCTGCCAAACGGGACAAGCGATAGTGAAGACCCAGTTCCTGCACAAGACGCTCCGCTTTGCCTACTAGTTCTTTGAATGCTGCATCGCTGCGATCTTCGGTTGTATACTGCACCATTTCAACTTTATTGAACTGATGCCCGCGGATCATTCCGCGTTCCTCGCTGCGATAAGAGCCTGCTTCACGGCGATAGCAGGGAGTATAGGCAATATATTTATGTGGCAACTCGTCTTCTGTTAAAATCTCATCACGATGGAGATTCACGAGCGCTGTTTCGGCTGTTGGCAGCAAGAATTTTTTATCGGTGCTGGTGGGGTTCGCAATCCAATAATCCTCGTCTACAAACTTCGGGAACTGTCCTGCTACATAGCCGCATTCATATTTGAGCATGTGC
>DHOF01000157.1 GCA_002411615.1 Ruminococcaceae bacterium UBA5397 | reverse complement strand
CTTGAGTGTGGCACAGTCTGTATCTTCTTTCGGTCCCTCAATCGAAAAAGCCAGCTGGTCATTTTTACCGGCACCCAATCCCATAACGGCAAAAAGACGTTTGGCATCTGCAGAATGGCCTTTACATTCAATTGTCACCTTTGAACTGCACTTCTGTGCACACTTCACAAGCAAACCAGCAGGACGCGCATGAAGGCCTTCCTCATCTTTAATCGTATAAGTAAATTTCTGCATAATCAACTGCTTCCTTTCGCACAAATGATCAAGATAAATTTATAAAATAATTAAGCCTGCTTGGCCGTTCCTTTTTTGAGCTTTCTGTTCTTCAGTGCAATGGACAGGAAAGCCGTCACCAAAGTGCCAATTAAAATGGTAATTAAAAACAGAGCAAGATTATTGGTCGCACCCAAGAAGCCAACGATCGGACCACCATGCGGAACTACATCGGTAATTCCAAGTACAAGCCCGATTGCAGAAGCGATGCTGCCACCAATTACAGTACTTGGGATGACACGCTTCGGGTCTTCCGCCGCAAATGGAATGGCTCCTTCCGTAATTCCAATCAAGCCCATCAGAAGTGCCGGCAGCCCTGCTGCCCGTTCCTCTTCGTTAAAGCACTTACGATCTATAAAAGTCGCCAAACCCATCGCCAGCGGCGGTACCGGGATTGCACAGGCAACCGCACCCATAATCTGAGGTGTCCCGGAAACAATGGAAGCAGTGCCAAATAGGAAAGCTACTTTATTAATTGGTCCACCCATATCGACGCCAACCATTGCTCCCAGCAAAAGCCCCAGAGGAACAGCTGTTGCTGGATTTTTGGACAGGAAAGCCAAAGCATTTTGCAGACTCGTCATTAACCATGCAACCGGAGCCCCTAAGAACAAAACCAAAGCGGCAGAAATAATGCCTGTCCCTAAAATTGGGATTACAAAGATCGGCATAATTGGCCGGATACTTTTAGGGACTTTCCATGTATTCATCCATTTTACAAGATACCCCGCCAAATAGCCGACTAAAATTGCACCCAAGAAACCCGTCCCAGCACCGGTGCCTAAAATAGTCTTATCATTTGCCACCATTGCCGCTATCATAGCGGGTGCCAGCGCAGCCCTACCGGAAATTGCATAAGCGATAAATCCGGCCAAAATCGGAATCATCAAAGAAAACCCGATGCTGCCGATCGAATTGACACGCTTCCAGAACTCTGAAGTAACCACCATTCCTTTAGATGTCGGTACACCGCCGCAGGAAATAGAAACGGCAATGAACAAACCACCGACAACAACAAACGGTATCATATAGGATACACCATTCATCAGCTGCTTCATAGCAGTTTTGCCGCCGCTCTCCGTTTTTTTAGAAGGTTCCTTGTCTTCAGCAGACACTGCTGTCGCCTCATAGGTTTGGGCACGTTCTGCCAATGAATTTAAAACGCCAACTGCATCTTTAATGACTTCCTTAATAGGAAGTTCCAAAACTTTTTTCCCAACGAAGCGGTCTTTCCCTTCAATGGCAACATCTGCCGCAATAACGACATAATCTGCCTGCTGAATATCCTCTTCCGTCAGTTTGTTTTCCGTTCCCTGGGCTCCCTGTGTTTCAACTTTCATCTCGTCGCCCAGCTTATTGCCAGCCTGTTGCAGCTTTTCTGCCGCTAGATAAGTATGCGCGATTCCAACCGGGCATTTGGTAACGCCAATGATCTTCATCTTAATCCTCCTTCATCTCTTCTTGAATACATTGATACATTTGATCCGGATTTTCTGCTTTCAGTAAACGATTTACAAAAGACTCATCCGCCAATTTCCGAGAGAAATAGGACAAGACTTTCAAATGCGTATTATCTTTATCTACTGTTGGCATCACTAATGCAATTGCAATTTCAACCGGCTTCCCATCAATCGAGTCCCAATCAACAGGTTCTGCAAAATGTACAATTGCGATAAAAGGATCTTTTAACCGGTCAATCTTCGCATGCGGAATGGCCACTCCGCTGCCGAATCCTGTTGATTCCACTTTTTCACGTCCTAAAAATGTTTTGTACAGCGTATGCTCTGACAGATTGCTGCACTTTGCACATAATTTACTAATTTCTTTTAGGGCATGCTTCTTATCATTTCCTGGTACCTGAACACCAAAAAAGATATTTTCCTTTGATAGCAAATCTTTAATCTTCATATTTGTCTCCTCCCAATTTACTTTGAAATCTATTGTCGACTGCTTCACTGGGTCAGCCGATTCATATAATCAGCAAATTCTGTCTTGCTTTTAATGTTTTTAGCATCATTGAATTTTTTGTCATTATCCATCAAATTAGAAAGCACTGTGTAAAATCTCATCACTTGCGATTGAATGGAAAATGTATGATTAGGTTTGAGTGCCAGAAGAAAAATGAAATCAGCTAGCTCACCATCGTTCCAAAGGATTGGTTCTTTCAAAATCGCAACTGAAATAATCGGCCGCACAACAAACTTTGTTGAGCCATGCGGGATGGCAACTCCTTTTCCAATATACGTGGATGCTGCTTTT
>DHOF01000012.1 GCA_002411615.1 Ruminococcaceae bacterium UBA5397 | reverse complement strand
GCTCCGTATTTTTATAATATCAATATTTTATTGGGCTGTAGCCAAGCGGTAAGGCAATGGACTTTGACCCCATCACGCGTGGGTCCGAATCCCGCCAGCCCAGCCAGTTAAATATCGCTTGAACCCCGCATGAACATTATGTTTGTGCGGGGTTTTATTTTAAAAAAACAACCCCACACAGAACCGCTAAATCACCTATTGTTTTTTACGGTCAAAAATGTTGTTTAATGCCTCTGCCGCTGCTGCATCAGCAGGCTATAAAACATGTTTATAGATATTAAGAGTGGTGCTGATTGCATCGCTTGTCGCTGTCCGGCTGATTTACAATGAATTAATTAGTATCTTAGAAAACATTGGAGATATCGGGGTACCGCTTCCCGGATTCTTAGACCAGTTAGTCTCGATGTTAAAGCGCAAAGTTGCTGCACAGGTGCCAGAAGAAGATGAAAAGCAATCAGTAAGCCTTACGATTTTTGATAAAATAAGCGGTTTGAAAATCTTTTCTGCAAAAAAGGTAAAAGTTATAAATCATAAAAAAATAGCGGCACTCCCAATTAGAGAAATGCCGCTATTTTATACAAATTTATGTCTCTTGCTTCTGCTATCAAATACATGGCTTTTCAATGGTGGCGTTTTTCTAAAGCCTTAAATAGTTTTACCAATTCGAACCACAGCACTGCAGCTGCAGATATTCCAATCACAGTAAATATCTCAGTTGCCGTTAAAGAAGTCAGTTTTAGGAAAAAAGAAAGCGGTGTATATAAGCCTAATACAAGCATCAGGATAATCCCGGAAAAAGACGCCCACATCACTTTATCTCTCACCAGCGAACGGAGCGACTGATATGCAAAATCCATCTGGGAACTATTGACCAGGACCAGAAAAATATTGCTGAGAAATAAAATAGAAAGTCCCATGGTGCGAGCTAACGCTGCATTTTCAAACGGATTTCTCTGCAGGACGACATAATAAGTTCCAAAAGAAGCAGCAAAAATGACAAGGCCCTGCAAAACACTTTTTAAAAGGTTTTTTGCACCAACAATTTTCTCCTGTGGATTGCGGGGAGTGCGTTCCATTACATCCTTTTCCGCCGGCTGCCGTTCAAAAACGATGGAACATGTTGGATCGATAATTAGTTCCAACAGAACAACATGAAGCGGAAGCAACATTAAATTTTCTGGATTTACTTTCAGAAGCGGGGCCAGCAGGCAGGAAAACGCAATCGGAATATGAATGGTAAAAACGTAGCCGATTGCTTTTTTAATGTTGTCATAGATCCTTCTGCCATCTCGGATGGTATCTACAATGGTTGAAAAATTATCATCAAGAAGGATCAGGTCTGCCGCTTCGCGTGATACTTCCGACCCCCTTTTGCCCATGGCAACTCCTATATCGGCATATTTGAGAGCAGGAGCGTCATTGACGCCATCGCCTGTCATTGCAACAATTTCTCCGTTTGTCTTTAGCGCCTTCACGATTTTCATTTTATGTTCTGGTACCACACGGGAAAAGATGTTAACTGTACGGACGCATTTTTGCAGTTCTTCTTCAGTCATCTGATCTATTTCATCGCCAGTTATCGCCTGATCGCAGTTCAGAATTCCAATTTTTTTCGCAATCGCTTTTGCTGTGTCGCCGCTGTCTCCGGTGATCATTACGACGCGAACGCCGGCCTTGTTACAGCGGTGGATATCTGCTCCTACAGACTTTCTTGGCGGGTCGGCAAGGCCAACCAAACCGCAGAGGTGTAAATGGCATTCCGATAAAGTTGCCGGAATATCATCAATCGCTGAAATATTCATTTGCCCAACGGCAATCACGCGCAGTCCCTGTGCTGCCATATCGGTGACCTCTTTTTGTGCTTCGGTAAGTTCTGCCGGAGTTATCTCGCACAATGGCAGAATTTTTTCCGGCGAACCTTTCGCTGCAACCATAATTTCATTTTCGCGCTGCCAGACATGGCCCATCATCTTGGCTTCGTGAGTAAAAGAATATTCTCGGACCAGTTTGCCGCTAAATAGGAATTTTTTTGGCATGCCTTTGCTTTCGCAGTAGGAAAGCATCGCTTGTTCCATTGGATCATAGGTGTCGGATTCACAGGCCATTCCCATTGTGGCACAAAATTTTTCTTCCTGATTTTTTCCAGTCCATGTTTCGCAGACGGTCATTTGGTTTTCCGTAATGGTACCGGTTTTGTCTACGCATAGGACTGAGACTGCGCCTAATGTTTCCACCGAAGAGAGTTTTCTCACTAACGAATGCTTTTTGGCAAGCCTCCATGCGCCCATGGAAAGGAACACGGTTAAAATGACCGGGAATTCTTCCGGAATCATCGCCATGGCAAGTGTAACGCCGGAAAGGATACTTTCCACCAGCCGGTCGACAAAATTATGGTCCGGAAGATTGAGCCAAGTAAAGCAGCCAACTAAAATAAACAGGACGGCTGCAATCACTGCACACAGCTTTACAAGACTTCTTGTCTGTTTCTGCAAAGGGGAAGAAGATTCCGGTGCGTTAGAAACATTTAAGCCAATTTTGCCGATTTCTGTTTCCTTTCCAATCCGATTCACGCAGACAGCTGCACTGCCTTGCGTAACGAGCGTACCTGCATAGCAATGATCGCGGCGCCAGCGATCATTGCTGTTGTCTGCTTCAGATGGTACTTTCCAGACACCTTCTGCTTCTCCTGTCAAGGATGATTCATTAACGCATAAATCGTTTGCTTGAAGGATTTCCCCGTCGGCAGGTATTTTATCACCTTCCGCAATCAGCATAATGTCGCCAGGGACAAGATCGGTACTGTCAATTTCCTGCTTTTTTCCGTCCCGCAGCACCGAAATATGCGGTGCCGAAAGATCCTTTAACGCACTCAAGGTTTTATCGGTCTTCCAGCCCTGAATTACATCGATGCTGATCATGCCCAGCACGAAAATCAGCATGATGATTCCATCACGCGGCTCCCCAAGGAAAAAGTAGATGACTGCGGTTACGATAAGAAGCAGGAACATGGGTTCTGACAGAGTCTTGAGAATTTTAGAAAAGATACTTTCCTTTTTTCTGGGACTCAATTCATTTTTCCCAAATTGCTTTTGGCGCTGTGCAGCTTCTTCTGCTGTCAGCCCCGTTAAATTTGCGGCCGTTTTTTGTTCTGTCATAAAAGTTA
>DHOF01000083.1 GCA_002411615.1 Ruminococcaceae bacterium UBA5397 | reverse complement strand
AAGCAGACACACACACAGATGCCCCAAATGCCCGGCGCAAAGGCTTTAATAAGAATAAAATCAGACAAATGGCAACCGGGATTCCAAATGCAATAAACAGAAAAAAATCACACTCCAAAAAATGATTTGCCAAAGCATAAACTGCAATTTCCGGCGTTGTCAGCACACTGTTTTTAAGGAAAGCAGCCGGTACAAAAAGAAACGCCAAAAAAGCAGCTTCAAAAACAATGGCTGCTATGCGAATCTGCCGTGGTGATTTTGTCATAGAAAGTCTCTCCTTTAAAACTTACTACTCATATGGAGAATACTCTCATTATAATGATTTTTCAGAAGAAAAGCAAGAAAGAGCATTTTCATAAAAACATGCTTTTGTTCGGGTTTTAATCGAATCCATTTTTAGAAAAAATGATTTTATCCTTGAAATTTCAGCAAATTTGTAGAATTTTTTTGAAAGTTGTGATACATTATCCTATTATACAAGATATAAAAACGAGGAGATAAAAATGGAAATCCAGCAAAATTATGAGGATGCGTTTCAATCGGCGACGGAGCTTTTTTCTTCAAAATGGATGCAGAACTGCAGTTTTGCGGAAGAATTCCGCAACAAATGGCACCGAATTCTGCGTACAAATGTCCGCAGTGAAAAAAATATGCTTCCAGAAAATGCAGAGACGATTTTTCCGGTTCCATGCAGTTTTCATGGTGGAAACATTATTTTTCATTTCGATCAGGAAAAACTTTTTGATTGGTTCCGACAAGATTCTCTCGGAAAAGAACGGCGGGTTTTTATTTCAAAAGATCTTACCCGCGGCCTTTCCGGAGACCTTTCCTTTCATGATTCTCCGTTTTCCTATCATTCCACTGCCGCAGAGCCGTCTATTCCTGAAAAAGGAACTGAAATTTTTGCATGCTCTCTTCCCGGATTTCCACCGCCGCTGCAGGTCATCTATGGAAACAAACGGGTAGAAAGTTCTTTTCATGGTTTTAAAAAGCGTAAACTTTCTTTTTATCTGATTCCTGCTGAATTTACGCCGGCATTTCTCTGCACTCCTTTTGAAAAATGCCTCTATCTGTTTTGGATGGACTGCTGTATTATGATGGAAAACCGAGTGAAATTAAAAGATAAGGATTTAAAACCTTTACTGCATATTTTTCGACCTACTTCCATACTGACTGTGGAAAAAATAATTTGAAGGCCATTTATTGAAAGAAGGAAAATGCTTGAAACAGGGAACCCCGCCGCTTAGTGCGGCTGTGCAAAAACAAATTATTGATATGATCCTGAAAAATGACATGAAACCCGGCGACCGTCTGCCCACCGAATCCGAGCTTTGCCGCAGACTTAATGTTGGCCGCGGCACTGTTCGTGAGGCCGTAAAAGCGTTGATCTCTCAAAACGTTCTGGTTGTTCGGCAAGGATCCGGCACCTTTATTTCGCCCCGGCAGGGCGTCTCAAGCGATCCTCTCGGGCTCACTTTCTTAAAGCATGACCAACAGCTTGCTTTAGATCTTTTAGATGTTCGTCTGATGTTGGAACCAAACATTGCTGAGCTTGCGGCAACCCATGCCACTTCTCGGGAACTGCGGATGATCGAGCAGCAATGCGATACGGTACAGGAACTGATCGAAAAAGAAGAACCATACCAGCAAGCCGATGTAGAATTTCACCGGAGAATTGCTCAGGCCAGTCACAATCAAGTCGTTAGTACATTGGTGCCTGTAATTCATTCATCGGCAATTCTAAATATTGATTTGACCAAAAACAGCCTCAAAGGAGATACGATTCGGCAGCATCGAGCACTCACAAACGCAATTTCTCGCCATGACCCCTACGGTGCCCGCTATGCTATGATTTTACATTTAGCGACAAATCGTCAATATCTATTTCCAAACGAACCAACCCTTTAAACTCTGACAATTTTGGTCAGAGTTTTTTTATGCCTTTTAATTGGTAGGACAACTTGTCCCCGAGTAGGCCAGCCTTTCGCGTTAAAACTGCACAATATTTTTATTAATATCTTGTTTATTTGACGATTTTAAGTTAATTTGCATAAAATACATTGACAAACCGGTTTCATCAATATATGATGAATTTGAAAGTACGGGAGAACAGAAAGGAGGAAGCAAAAGTGACAACAGACGGAAAAAAAGTTACCATTGATCACGTTGCTTCTTTGGCGGGCGTTTCTAAAACGACTGTCTCCCGCTATCTTAACGGCCGATATGATGCTTTGTCTGATGAAACTAGGATTCGGATTGCACAGGTAATTCAAGAACTCAATTACCGTCCAAATCGAATTGCCCAAAGCTTAAAATCCCGCAATAGTAAAATGCTCGGCTGCCTCGTCAGTGATATCAGCAGCCCTTTTTCTTCCATTCTGGTAAAAGGAATCAACAGTGTCTGCACCCAAGTTGGCTATCAACTGCTCCTTGTAGACAGCGGCGATGATCCGGAAAATGAACGCCGTGCGATTCAAAATCTTTTGGAAAATCAAGTGGATGGGTTGATTGTCAACACCACCGGACAAAATGACCCGTATCTTTTGGAATTAAAACGGCAAAAAGTTCCTTTGGTTCTCGCTGATCGATGCCTTTCGGCACCCGGTATCATCGATACCGTTGCAACCGAGAGTTACCATATTACATATGACTGCATTTCTTATTTAAAACAGCTAGGCTATGAGCGGGTTGCCTTCTTTACCCCAGGCAACGGAAAGATTGCCCCGAGAATTCTTCGTTATCAAGGATTCTGCGACGCGCTTCATGAAGCGTTTGGAGCTTCCGGTGAGGAAAACACTTATATTTTTTCTTTGGAGAAAGAAGCGGACTGTACCGAGAAGGTTCAACAGTTTCGCGCTAAATATCCGAAAGAACGGATCGCGCTCTTTGCAGTAAACGGTGTCACACTTTTGCGCGTTCTTAACGCTGTACAAACTTTGAAAATTCCAATTGGCGCCGATTTTGGCGTCTGTGGCTTTGATAATTGGGGCTGGGCTGATTTGATTCCACCTGGAATCACCACAATTACCCAGGATTCCAGATTGGTCGGAGAACACGCCGCTCAGCTTCTCCTCCAACGTATCGCTGGAAAAGGCCCCAAAGATCCGGTTTATGAAGAGCTTCCCAATAAACTTGAAATCAGAGGTTCCACGGTTTCTTCTTTAAAAAAATAAAAAATTCTTTTTTGGATTTTTTTTTAAGTTTTATGGAACCGGTTTCATAGCGGCTTTTCAATAGGTTGTTTACTGGTAACGTACCAGTCAGCATAAATCATTTATTTATGGGAGGAATACAGAATGTTCAAAAGAAAATCGATCCTTGCTCTTGCATTGGCAGCAGGCATGACGTTAAGTCTTGCAGGCTGCGGCGGAAGCTCCAGCAGTTCTTCTGCACCAGCTTCCGGTACCGCTTCTAAAGCGGCCGCTACTTCGTCCAGTGCTTCCGGCGCTGCGACCGGCACAAAGGTCGGCAAGACCGTCCTCAAATGTTCTTTCAACCAGTCGGCTGAAAACCCAGAGGCTAAGACCGTTGTTGAGATGAGCGATAAGCTCTATGATGCAACTGATGGCCGTTATTCCATTGAAGTTTATCCGAATGAGCTGCTCGGCAGCCAGAAAGATTCTTTGGAACTGGTTGAAAACGGCGCGATCGATATGGCAATCGTTGCAAACTCCATGGTAGAAAACGTAAACCCGGACTTTGCAGTTATCGGCTGCCCTTACATGTTTGATTCTATCGATCATCAGAAGAAGTTGTTCCAGTCCGGCGCACTTGATGATTTGTATGCAACAACTGAGAGTGCAGGATTTGATGTTCTTGCAGCTTACAGCCTCGGAGCTCGCTGCATTTACACAAAGAGCGCTCCGGTAAAGACCCCTGCTGATCTCTCCGGCAAAAAGATTCGTGTTATGCAGTCCGATACCATGGTTCAGATGCTCAAATACATGGGCGGCGTAGGAACCCCGATGAGCCAGGGCGATGTTTACTCCGCAATTCAGGCAGGTACT
>DHOF01000024.1:12605-12823 GCA_002411615.1 Ruminococcaceae bacterium UBA5397 | reverse complement strand
GGTCCCGCTCCTCACAAACCGGCAGAAGCGGTTTGATTCCGTCCCCACCCAGGTAGGGATTAACCGTCAAAGCGTCGCTGTCAAAGGCTGGTACCAATTCTCCCTCTACCCCAACAACTCCGAGATGTGCTTTTGCATATGCTTCCATGGTTGTTCCGATATCATTTCTTTTTCCGTCTGTAATGACAAACAGCCCTTTTCCCTGTGCATATCGAATG
>DHOF01000024.1:8682-12479 GCA_002411615.1 Ruminococcaceae bacterium UBA5397 | reverse complement strand
CCTTTTCCCTGTGCATATCGAATGGTCTCATAAAGTGCTCGCATTCCCTGCCAACCATATTGTTCATAATAGGCGCACTGAGGCTTGACCGCCGGAACAATAGGAGAAATTGCATCAATCAATCCGCGATTAAACTGCAGAATTGCATCGGCCGCTCCCTCTAAATTTTTTCCGTATTTGGAAAAAGAGGCAACTTTAATAAAATCCGGAATATAGCTCAATTTAGGATCAAGCCCAGCTACCGTCGGATTCTGTTTTGCAACGATTGCGTCGATCAGTCTATCCATTATTATCGCTCCTTTGAATTTTCCGATTTCGGGAAAATAATCTCTTATGAATCTATAAATACACATTTCCCATTTAAAAAAGTACGCTCTACCTTTCCAAAAAGCGTTTTTCCTTTAAATACTGCATTTCGGCTTTTTCCGTGCAGAGAATTCGGGTCTACCTGCCAGCAAAAATCCGGATCAAAAAGAATCAGATCAGCGGGCGCTCCAACTGCCAAAGTCCCCGCAGGCAGATGCAGAATCTCTGCCGGAATCGTGCTCATCTTCTTCAAAAGCTGCATCATGGAAAGGAATCCCGGCCTTACAAGATAAGTGATCCCTGCCGCGAGACTGGTTTCCATCCCGACCACTCCATTGGGAGCCTTTAAAAAGTCTGCTTTCTCCTGCGGAGTATGCGGTGCATGATCCGTTGCAATGGCTGCAATCGTTCCATCCTGCAGCCCTTCTATAATTGCCATGCGGTCTTCTTCTGTTCGAAGCGGCGGACTCATCCGGGCATCTGCATCCTTTTTCAGAAGTTCCTTCTCGGTCAACGCAAAATAATGCGGTGCCGTTTCGCAGGTAACAGGGACTCCTCTTTTCTGATAATCCCGAATCAGAGAAACGCTCTCCTTGGTACTGACATGGCAGATATGCACACCGACTTTATAAGCGGCTGCCAACGCTAATTCTCTTGCAGTTCCGCAGTCTTCCGCCGCCCGCGGAATCCCTGGGATTTCCAGCTTTTCTGAAACAATGCCCTCATTGATCTTTCCATTTTTCGTAACATCGAGATCTTCGCAATGTGCTAAGATAGGCACTTTGAGCTTTTGAGCCTCCTGCATGGCAGATGCCATCATCGAAGTATGAAGGACCGGCCTTCCATCATCAGAAAACGCGATTGCCCCGGCCTTTTTTAAGGCTGCAAGATCAGTTGGGTTCTCCCCTTTGAGCCCTTTGCTGATCGCGCCCGCCGGATAAACATGTGCGTCTGCTTTTTCTGCTTTTTTTAAAACATACCCGATTGTTTCCGGCGAATCAAGCGCCGGATTTGTATTGGGCATACATAAAAGGCTCGTTACTCCACCCGCTGCAGCAGCATGACAGCCGGACAAAATATCTTCTTTTTCCGTAAATCCGGGATCTCTCAAATGAACATGCATATCAACTAGTCCCGGAGAAAGAATCAGTCCCTTGCAGTCAATTCGTTCTGCCTTTTCCGAAGCTGTCTGATCAGCTTCTCTGCAGAGCGCAGCAATTCTGCCGTCCCTGCAGAGAAGGCTCCCCATTTGATCCAACCCGGCAGCAGGATCCATCAAGTGTGCATTGATAAAAAGCAGTTCCATGAGATTCTCCTGTTCTAATTTAAACTTCTCTTGAATTTTCTTTTCATTATACTATACTTATAGCCTTTTTTACAGAGATTTTTCGATGAAATTCCTTTCTGCCCCAAAGCGACACGCTCTTTAAAACCATGTTTTTTTCAATTTGGCATATTTGCTATAAATTGTTTTAACTGTTTATAATTTATTACAAATATTATAATTCCCCCTTGACAAAAAAACTTTATGGAACAATAATAAAGCTATCTTAGCAACCGGCTGCTTCATTTTAAAAATGCCATAAGGTTACTCTTATGTTTCAAAAATGAAAACCAGCAAAGAAAAAGTAAAAACTTTTTCTTTGCTGGTTTTTTATTTTTATTTCAGAAAAGAGAGAAATACATATGGAAGCTGTCACGAACATTCTAACACAAATTCAATCCGTTGTTTGGGGGCCGCCTACGCTAATTTTGCTGATTGGAACCGGACTGTATTTTACAATACGATTACATCTTCTGCAAATTGTAAAACTGCCCCGCGCCATGAAAGCAATCTTTGAAAAAGAAGAGGGTGCAGGGGATGTTTCAGCTTTCGGTTCTCTCTGCACTACGCTGGCAGCCACCATCGGCACCGGCAGTATTGTTGGCGTAGCGACAGCGCTGCGAATCGGCGGGCCAGGTGCCATGTTCTGGATGTGGGTCTCCGCTTTCGTCGGGATGGCCACTAAATATGCAGAGGGATTACTGGCAGTCAAATACCGCTCTCTCGATGAAAACGGACACATCGCCGGCGGTCCAATGTATTATATTCAAAATGGGCTTGGGCAAAAGTGGATCTGGCTTGCAAAGATGTTTGCGTTATTTGGAACAATCACAGCTCTGTTGGGCTGCGGTACTTTTCCGCAGGTCAATGCCATTACGGAATCAGTCCATGATTCATTCGGAACGCCGGTTTGGATCAGCGGTCCCATCATTACCATAACAGTCGCTACTGTTATTCTGGGCGGTATCGGTTCTATCTCGAAAGTAGCAGAATTCGTAGTACCGTTTATGGCCGGGTTCTACATTTTAGGATCTCTGATTATAATAATACTGAATCGAGAAATGATTCCGCAGACTTTTTCCAATATTTTTTACAGTGCATTCCACCCGACCGCTATGCTTGGCGGTGCGGCAGGCACGGGCATTATCTCAGTCATGACCTCGATGCGCACCGGTGTTGCGCGCGGCGTCTATACCAATGAAGCGGGCCTTGGTTCTTCTCCTATTGTAATTGCAGCGGCCAAAAGCAATTCCTGCGTACGCCAAGGGCTGATTGCCATGACCAGCGTGTTTTTTACGACGATTATCACCTGCACAATGACAGGAATTGTAATTTTAACAAGCGGAATGCTTAACAGCACGGATTTAAGCGGAAGCCCTCTTGCCAACGCTGCCTATAACAGCAGCCTTCCTGGGGGAATCGGCACCTATCTGATCACAATCGGGATTATCTTTTTCTCCTTTACTACCATTATCGGCTGGTCCTATTATGGAGAACGCTGCATGGTCTATCTGACGAACAGCGTGAAATGTATTCGTCCTTTTAAAGCAGCCTATCTAATTGCAATTACGTTAGCTCCTTTTCTTTCTCTGGAACCAATCTGGCTTTTAGCCGATATTACAAATGCCCTGATGGCTTTTCCAAATTTAGTCGGCCTCTTGGGATTAAGAAATGTTGTAATCGACGAAACGCATACCTTTTTCCATCAAATAACGCCTCACACGGAAATTTCCTTAGAAAAATCAGAATCAGAGAATAAAACCGTGATATGTAATGGATAGAGTGCACAAATCACACAATACGCAGTTGACTTTATAATGTATTTTGGGTATAATTTAAAAAAGGAGGTCGGCAAAAGGTTATGGAAACACAGTCTCTCTTTATTGTAGGAGAAGCCAGAACCAATGTAGAAAATGCTATTACCAAAATATATGGCTCTTTTTACATGGTATTTGAGATCGATCCTCTAACAGACAAGATCATTGATATGAACTGTACACATTCTCTGGATTTGACAGAACGCTTTATTCAAAAAATTTTTATTGGAAAATCGATTACCGCCGACTTACCTGTGATCGAAAGAGAACTCAACAGACGATATTATGGTTCCTCAGAAAAAGCAATCGTTGCTTCAATGAAAGACGCCAGTAAAAAATATCTGGCGGCA
>DHOF01000024.1:7381-8498 GCA_002411615.1 Ruminococcaceae bacterium UBA5397 | reverse complement strand
CTGGCGGCAAAAGCAAAACTCTAACTACATAATTTTAAAAATTAAATTAAAAAATTTGATTTTTGCTGCTTCATTTTGCGGATATGCTTCGCACACATATTAGAAACTTTTTGAAAACCAGCAAAGACAGAACTCTTTTGCTCTGTCTTTCTGGTTTTTATTTTTTATTTTAGGAGGAAATTATCATGAATATAAACGACTGGATTGACTCTCAAAAAGATGCTCTCACCAAAGATCTGCAAAAATGTATTCAGATTCGCAGCGTCTACGAAGAGGATAAGAGTGAATATCCATATGGGGAAAAAGTGCAGGAATGTCTGCAGTATGTACTGAGCCTGGCAAAGGACATGGGATTTTCGGTACAAAACTGGCAGAATCACGTCGGTTGGTGTGAATATGGAAACGGTCCGGAAATGGTGGCCGTTTTGGGTCATCTTGATGTAGTCCCGGAAGGGGAGGGCTGGAGCATTCCCCCTTATGAGGGCCGGGTAACAGACGGAAAAATTTACGGCAGAGGTTCTATGGACGATAAAGGCCCCACGATAGCAGCACTCTATGCACTCAAAGCAATCAAAGAATCCGGTCTTCCCCTCAAGCGCCGCATCCGAATTTTATTCGGTGTAAATGAAGAAACGGGCAGCGCCGATATGAAATTCTACATCAAGAACGGCGGAGAGATTCCGGTCATGGGATTTACCCCCGACGGTGAATATCCTGTCATCAACGGTGAAAAGGGATTAATTACCGAAGAATATACAAAGAAGCTCACGCAAAGCGGAAACATTAAACTTCTTCATCTGCAGGGCGGCACCGCACACAACATCGTTCCTAATCATGCAACAGCTGAATTTACATGTTCTCCTATACTTACCCAAAAAGCACTGGCTTTAAAAGAAGAAAAAGTGACTGTTTCTCGTACCGATACCGGATTTAAAATAGAAGCTGCTGGAGTTGGTGCCCACGGCGGGACTCCATGGGAAGGAGAAAATGCAATCGGCCGACTGATGCTTTCGTTAAGTCATCTTCCTCTTACCGGCGATGCCGCGCAAGCGATTCAATTTCTCGCAGAAAAGATCGGCATGGAATGCGATGGAAAATCCCTCAAAATTGCAATGGA
>DHOF01000024.1:6707-7159 GCA_002411615.1 Ruminococcaceae bacterium UBA5397 | reverse complement strand
GAGCATAAAATTTATGTAAAAATCAACTATCGTTATCCGGTCTCCAAGAGTTTTGACGACTGCGGCCCGATTGTAGAAAAAGCTTTCGCAGAAGCAGGTTTTGAGCGCACTTCTCTTGTCCACAAAAAGAGCCTTTACATGGCGCCGGATTCCGAACTGGTTCAGAAACTTCTGAAAGTTTATCGGCAGCAAACCGGCCAGGACGCAAAACCGAAATGTATCGGCGGCGGCACTTATGCAAAAATGATCCCGAATACATTGGCTTTTGGTCCGATTTTCCCGGGAGACGAAGTGCGGGAACATAAGCCGGATGAATTTATGGAAATCAGCCGCCTCGTTGAAAATTGTAAAATCATCGCAGCAGCGATGTATGAATTAGCCAAATAAGGAAGGAGAATTTACATGAAAATTACCGAAGTGAAATTAGGCATTCTTTCCGTTCCCCTGCGGGT
>DHOF01000024.1:4797-6434 GCA_002411615.1 Ruminococcaceae bacterium UBA5397 | reverse complement strand
GTAGGATATGGTGAAGCACCACCGACCGGCGTCATCACCGGCGACACGACTGGTGCAATTATCGGGGCCATGAAAGACCATATCATTAAAACACTGATGGGCCGTGATATTGACAATTTGGAGGATAACTTAAAGGCACTGAACGGCTGCATTGTAAAAAATACCAGTGCCAAAGCAGCTGCCGATATGGCGCTGTGGGATCTTTATGGGCAGCTTTACAAGATTCCCGTTTATAAGCTTTTAGGCGGCAGCCGGAACAAGCTCGTAACCGATATTACCATCAGCGTAAACGATCCGGAAGAAATGGCAAGAGATGCGATAAATGCCATTGACCGCGGCTACGACACCTTAAAAATCAAAGTAGGCTCCAATCCTTCTCTCGATGTAGAACGCCTAATGGCCGTACGCAAAGCGGTTGGAAATCAAACCTGCATTCGGATCGATGCAAATCAGGCATGGAGTCCGAAACAAGCTGTACGGATTTTAAATGAAATGCAGGATAAAGGACTGGATATTGAATTTGTAGAGCAGCCGGTTAAGGCGCTCGACTTTGAAGGCCTTAAATATGTAACAGACCGCTCCTATGTACCGGTTCTGGCAGATGAAAGCGTCTTTTCTCCCGCAGATGCACTCAAGATCATGCAGATGGGGGCTGCGGACCTTGTCAATATTAAGCTCATGAAATGCGGCGGCATCTATAACGCACTGAAAATTGCCTCAGCTGCCGAAGTGTACGGTGTAGAGTGCATGATCGGCTGCATGCTGGAAGCAAAGATCAGTGTAAATGCTGCGATTCATCTTGCATGTGCAAAGAAGATCATCACTAAGATTGATCTCGACGGTCCTGTCCTCTGCAGCGAAGATCCTATCCTGGGCGGCGCTGTATTTGATGAAAAAGACATTACGGTTTCTAATGAGCCGGGACTGGGAATCAAAGGAATCAAAGGTCTGCGCTACCTTAACGAAAGAACTTATTGATTTTGAACTGCATAGGACTAACAAAAATCGCGAAAAAAGGGAGGTTTCAAAGTGCTAAAATCGCATTTGAAGTCTTGATGCCTTGTTCAAAAAATGTAATGCCTAGATGATACCGACGGGCAAACCACACTTACTTTTTATGCCTAAACTAAAACGATTATAAAGGGGAGAAAGAAATGATTACAGACGGCTTTACTTACATAGCATTTTTAATGTTTATCGCTGGTGCTTTATTGGCTGCGGAAAAATATGGAAAATGGAAAGTCTTTAATTACGTTCCGCCGCTTGTTTGGATTTATGTACTCAACATGGTATTCTGCACCATGGGACTTTATAAATCAGATGCCTGCACCGCAACCTATTCGGCTTTAAAGAACAACTTGCTGTATGCTATGATCTTCGTCATGCTGCTGCGCTGCGACTTCCGTAAACTTGCAAAACTCGGCGGCCGCATGGTGGCCATCTTCTTTGGATGTTCCATAACTTTGTTCGTCGGATTTGTCGTCGGCTACCCAATTTTTAAGGGTACACTTGGCAGCGACACATGGGGTGCTGTTGCATCGCTGTACGCTTCTTGGGTTGGCGGCTCTGCAAACATGGCAGCTATGCAGGCTGCTCTGCCGGTAGATGCCGGCGCTTACAGCTGTGCTCTGGCTCTG
>DHOF01000024.1:0-4658 GCA_002411615.1 Ruminococcaceae bacterium UBA5397 | reverse complement strand
GCTTACAGCTGTGCTCTGGCTCTGGATACGGTTTGCTATTCCGTATGGATTGCACTTCTTTTGCTGGCCGTTCGCTATGCCGGCAAATGGAACCATTCCGTTAAAGCAGATACTTCCAAACTTCAGGCTGTTGCTGATGCCGCAAATGCCGAAGTTGCAAAAGGTAAAAAGAGTGCTAATGCTAGCGACTGGATTTTCCTAATTGGCTTATCTTTAGTAGTCTCCGCATTTTCTCAGGTAATTGGTACCTCACTCAATGGTGCTTTAAAATCCGTAGGGTTGGGAATGTTTGATAAAGGTACCTTGACAACTGTATTTGTCACGATTTTGGGCCTTATCTGTGCCCTCACCCCACTAGGCAAACTGCCAGCCGTAGAAGACCTTTCCAATGTTTATCTGTATGCAGTTGTTTCCCTTCTGGCTTCTACCGCCTCGGTTGTGGATCTGCTCTCCGCTCCAATGTGGGTCGTCTATGGCGTTTTCATTTTGGCTGTGCATGTGGTTCTCATGTTCCTGCTTTCCAAAACGTTCCATTGGGATCTGTGCATGGTTTCCACAGCCTCTCTTGCCAACATCGGCGGCGCTGCTTCCGCTCCAATCGTCGCCTCTGCATATGACCCATCTTACGCCGGCATTGGTGTTTTGATGGGCGTTCTCGGCGCTGCAGTCGGCAATTTCTTTGGCTTAGGTGCCGGTGCAATTTTGCATCTTATGGCTTAATGCTTTTTAACGAACTACATTTTGACTTTGTAATGAGAAACGCCCTTTACGGTTCACTCAGTAAAGGGTGTTTCTTTGTCCGACAAAAGCTTTATAAAAATCACACAGGAAGGAGAAAGCACTCAGATGACTGCGCAGGAACTACTTAAAAAGGAAATTGAAGCCTTTATCAAAACACAAAATGGAAGCATCGCGGTTTCCTTCTACGATTTGAAGAAAAAATCCGGTTTTTCAATCGATGGAGAAAAAAAGATGCTCTCTGCAAGCACAATCAAGCTAGTAATCATGGCAGAACTCATGCGCCGCGTTCATGTCGGGGAAACTTCTCTGGAAAATAAGATTACAATAACCACTCAAATGAAAACAGGCGGTGACGGAATTTTAAAAGAATTAGACCCCAGGCACTCCTTTACCCTCAAAGAACTCCTCACGCTGATGATTATTATCAGTGACAATGAGGCAACCAACATTCTGATTGATTTTCTGGGCATGGAATCCATCAACCAAATGGCACAAACCATGCACCTCAAGCAAGCACACTTAGGGCGTAAAATGATGGACAGCAAAGCCAAAGAAGCTGGTTATGACAATACTATTTGTGCCGAAGACATTAGGGATATTTTGAAAAGCATTTATGAGGGCACCTGCATTGACAAGGAATCTTCCAAAATGATGCTGGATATTTTAAAACAGCAGCAGCAATCTGGTCGGCTGCAGCTCTATCTTCCGGAATCTGTTGTGCTCGCCCATAAATGCGGAGATCTCGATTGTTTGGAAAACGACGGCGGAATCTTTCTTCTTCCCAAACATCCCTACATTTTAGTTGTGCTGACAAACGAAATGCCTAGTAATAAAGACGGCAGAGAAGCAATCGGCAAAATTTCATGGATCGTTTATCAAGCCATATGCTGAAAGCTATCCTTAGCTGCAGTCGTTTTCGATAATTATGTAAACTAATTTTTCTTTTAAGGTCCTAATAATAAAAAAGAGTGAGAAGTTCCATTTGGAAGCTTCTCACTCTTTTAATTTTTATCATAAATAAGTTCGAGCGATCCTCAATTATAGTTCATTCCCTGGAAACTGAGGAATTCTGGAGAATCCCTCCTGCAAATCTTGATCAGTGGGAATCGAATCACCCATTTTACCGTCATTAAACTGCTCATAAGCGACCATATCGAAATATCCGGTACCAGTCAGGCCGAAAAGAATCGTTTTTTCTTCACCGGTTTCTTTGCATTTTAGTGCTTCATCAATGGCTACTTTAATTGCATGACTAGATTCCGGTGCAGGTAAAATTCCTTCCACGCGGGCAAATTGCTCCGCTGCTTCAAAAACGGATGTCTGTTCGACCGTCCGCGCCTCGATCAAGCCCTCATGATACAGCTGTGAAAGGATCGGGCTCATTCCATGATACCGAAGCCCACCCGCATGATTAGGGCTCGGAATAAAATTGCTGCCCAGCGTATACATTTTGGCAAGCGGACAAACCATTCCGGTATCGCAGAAATCATAGGCAAATTTTCCTCTGGTAAAAGAAGGACAGGAAGCCGGCTCTACTGCAATAAACTGATAATCTTTTTCTCCGCGGAGCTTCTCTCCCATAAAGGGAGAAATAAGACCTCCTAAGTTTGAGCCGCCGCCCGCGCAGCCAATAATGACATCCGGAACAATTCCATACTGATCCATCGCTGTTTTTGTTTCCAACCCGATCACCGACTGGTGAAGCAGGACCTGATTCAGCACTGAACCAAGCACATAGCGATAGCCTTCATGAGTCGTTGCATATTCGACTGCTTCGGAAATTGCACAACCGAGGCTGCCGGTTGTTCCCGGATGTTCCTGCAGAATTTTTCTGCCTACTGCTGTATCCATAGAAGGGCTAGGCGTTACCGACGCTCCATAAGTTCTCATTACTTCTCTGCGGAATGGTTTCTGCTCATAGCTGACCTTTACCATATAGACTTTACAGTCGAGCCCCAGATAAGCACATGCCATCGAAAGGGCAGTGCCCCACTGTCCTGCTCCTGTTTCTGTTGTAACACCCTTTAATCCTTGTTTCTTTGCATAGTAAGCCTGTGCGATTGCAGAATTCAGTTTGTGGGAACCGGAAGTATTGTTTCCTTCAAATTTATAATAGATCTTTGCCGGTGTCTGAAGTTTCTCTTCCAGACGGTAGGCTCGCACCAAAGGAGACGGACGATACATTTTATAAAAGTTCTGAATCTCCTGCGGAATCGGAATATAGGGGTCATCGTTATCAAGTTCCTGAGAAACCAGATCCTTACAGAAAACATGCTCCAATTCTTCTGCTTTCATCGGCTGGTGCGTTCCCGGATTCAGAAGCGGGGCAGGCTTATTCTTCATATCCGCCCGCATGTTATACCAAGCCTTCGGAATTTGCTCTTCCTTTAAATAAATTTTGTAGGGAATCTTTTGCTCTTTCATGACGTTTGCTCCTTTCAAATTTTTCTGCAGGGACAGATATAAAAAAGCACTCTCCACCCCTGCAAATTTTGCAGGGACAGAAAGTGCTTAGATCATCACTTCTGCGGTACCACCCAGCTTGGTATTTTTCAATACCCACTCAACGCATACAAAAAATATGCTGAATTTTTTAACGGAGATTCTGACTCCGGCTCGCCTACTATTTTGTTCGGTTCGCCCTCAGAAGGCCATTCAGTCCTTATGATCCGTACCGCATTCCCATCATCGGCGGCTTTCTGAAACAAGATCTTATAAGGCTTACTTACCCTTCCTCATCGGTTTATTGGCATTAGTTTAGCACTGCAAAGTAGTCATGTCAAGAATTATTTTTAAATTTTTAAACTATCCAAGCACAAAATATTTTGTCACTGCGAACAGTTCTCTTGCAATGAGCGCCGGAAAAACCCATGGCGGTGCAGAAACACCGATCCCCCTTGCGGTAAATCCATTTTGTCCTGCAATCAAAAGTGCCCGATATAAATGATAATCATCAGTAAGGAGCAGAACTTCTTTACTAGGAAGATGATTTTCTGAAAGCACTTTTTGGGCATAAAAAAGATTCTGCTCCGTATTAACCGACTGATCTTCCAAAAGTATCCGATCCGGCGCAATTCCCTTTTGGAGTAACTTCTCTCTGATTACACCGGCTTCCGTGACCTCTTCTCCGATCCCCTGCCCACCACAGGCAACTGCAATCGAGTTTGGATGAGCTAAAAGCCAATCTGCCGCTGTATCAATCCGCTTTTGTAAATCTGCGCTCGGTTTTGTACCGTCGACTTTACTGCCAAGAATCAGAACGGGCAAATTTTCTTTTTCTGTCAGAATCTCCGGTTCTGCTCTGCTAATGAAAAAGCTTAACGCGATACACCAACAGATTCCGGTAGCAAAGAGACCGAGCAATCCATAAAATAGGATACGTCTTTTTCTTTTGGCACAGACAAATTGGAACACTTTTTCCCAGAAAATACAAACTGTTAGTCCAACCATTCCAAGTGCCAGGAAGCATAGGCTTCCTGCATTCCATGTGCGAAAGAAAAGCGGAATTATCATTAGAATTGTAAGCGCTGCAAAAATGACGCCTAATCCCAAGCGAGTAATTCTCTCAAGTTTATTCTTTTTCATTTGGTTCACATAAATTTCTTTTTGAGTTTAATATTTTATTTAATATTTAGTATAATACAGCAATTATAATAAAAAAGAGTATTTATATTTCCATTTTTCTTCAAAAAAGCACATTGTAAAAACTTGCTATTCCTATACAAAAACAGTATAATTGAGTTTATCGCATTTATGTGCGAAAATCTTTATTTTGACATATTGGAGGTAGACAAAGACATGAAACGCGTGTATAACTTTTCCGCTGGTCCTTCCATGCTCCCTGAGGAAGTTCTCCGCCGCGCAGCCGATGAAATGATGGATTACAAGGGCTGCGGCCAGTCAGTGATGGAGATGTC
>DHOF01000001.1:5121-8014 GCA_002411615.1 Ruminococcaceae bacterium UBA5397 | reverse complement strand
TTTGAAGAGGTATTTCCTCCCTCGCTCGAAGAAGCCGAGGAAACAGAGGAGCTGAAGGCAGAGGTTATCGCTGATTCCGATGATGTCGATGATGTTGATGATGTTGAAGACGTTTGACTATTACTTTCTGAAGCAGGTTGAGATTCTACTTGCTCCTGCGAAAAAGAAGAAAGTGCATTCTCAGACGATGAAGTCGATTCTGCCGCATATACCGGAGTCAAAGCAGTCCCAACTCCCAATAATGCTGTTATCAATATCATTCCAAATTGTTTGTGTTTCAAGGGGGGATGCCTCCTTAACGAATTTTAAAATTAATTTGATAAGCATAGCATAGATCTCCAAAATACACTTTCCATGCTCCCTTTGTAGTATGATAATATCGCTCATATTCTTTTAAGCTTCCTATCAAAGAAAGCCAAGAAGAAAAATGCTTTTTTGAAAGGAAGATCAGCCTTTTTCTTTCAAATGCAATTGCTTTTCGAATTTCTTCAGCATCCCGGTCGGTAAGGCATGGATATTGGTCTTTCGTTTTTAAAATCCATTCATGCGCTTCTATCGATTTTTGGAGAGCAGTTTTTCTTTTTTCCGTATCATCAATTAGGGTCTTACGGGAAACAGCGGAAAGAGAAGTGTTATCCCCATGAAAACGATACTGAAAAAGAGGCTGATGTAAAATTTGATTTTCTCCCAAAAGGGCAGCCATCATATTAAGTGCCCAATCGTGTCCTAAAATAGGACTTAAGTGTTCCCGGTCTGCTTTCCGGATCACCGGGCGCCGCAAACACATCGCACAGCCTCGAATACGAGAGCAAACGATCTGACTATCAACTGAAACTAGCTCTATGTTTCCATTCTGATCTGTAATCGCATTTAAAACTTTATTCTCTTCGGAAAACGGATCTCCATTGCCGTCGATCAGCGTATATGCGGAAGAAAGCGCCATACATTCCGGATGGTGCTCCATATATTCTGTCATGATCTTCACTTTGTCAGAAAGCCATACATCATCTTGATCGCTCAAAAACACAATTTCTCCATGAGTATGATCCAATGCTGAAAAAAAGTTTCCGTTAAACCCAAGATTGTGTTCATTCACAATCAGGTGCCAGGTTTCTTCCAAATGATTTTCTTTAATAAACCGCGCGACGATTTGTGCGGTTTGATCTTTCGAAGCATCATCGCTGATCACGACTTCATCAACAGAACGCGTTTGATGCAAAATGGAATTCAGCTGCTGTAAAATATATTTCTCTCCACAATAAGTCGCCATCGCAACAGAAATCATTTTGATTTTTCCAACCTTTCTTGTTCGGGTTGCTCGGCGCTAACCGTTGCCAAAGCAAGATACATAATAAAGCTCAGGGCATTAGCCGTAAAGAGCAATGGATTTGTCTGAATGGTTAGGAAAAAGCATGTAAAGGTTGCGAACCAAACTGCCAATCTCCATGGCTTCTTTTTCCAGTTTCGAATCGCATGAATGAACATACTAACTACTAACAGCACCCAGGCAGCAAATCCCACAACTCCCATCTTAAAGAGCAGAGAAAGCGAGGTCATCTCATAAGCATAAGGAGCAGATTTTCCTGGATATTCTTCGATACTTCCGCCATAACCGCTGCCTAAAACCGGCTTTTGCAGCCAGGCATGAATCAGTTTTTCGGACTCTTCCTTCTTATAGCTGTTGGAAACTGCCGTTCCGATCGTATCAATATCTTCATCGAAGGCACTTTTAGGCGATGCAGAAAGGTCCGAAGAAGTCACCGCATTTCCATTAAACGTATTCATGAGACGATTTAAAATTGTTCCATGAAAGAGGGTTCCGTTGAGCAGCAAAATCGTAGCCGCCACTACTACAACAAATGCGAGCATTTGTCTCCAAACTTTCTTGCGGCCTTTATAAACAGCAAAAATAAAATAGATTGCCATAATTCCGAATCCTGCGGCAGTCCCTCCCCAAAGGGAACGGAGGCCCGGGCAAATAACGCCAAAAGTCAAAACTGCTCCAAGAACATAATCCAAAGGCTTAAAGCTGCCTGCTTTGAGGAAAAGCATTAAAAGTCCAATTCCCAAAAGCAAAGAATTAGAAAATACAATCCGTACGATTCCCCATCCGGAAATCAAATCCGCCGTCCGAAAAATCTTACCAAAATGAACGCCTATGTAATTCAAAATCCCCTGCACGCCATTTTTATGACCCATTTCAAAAAACCAAAGACCAATATGAATCACAGCCAAAGCAACAATGGTCCGGAAAAAGATTTTCAAGATTGTCTCAAATTGAATCTCTTTTATACGGATCAAAATTGCAAGAGGAAAATACAAAACAAACACCAAAAGCATTCCAGCTTCTGAAACTGCCTGAGAAATAGACCCTCCATTCATTTTCGGAATAATCAGCAGCCAAATACTGTTAATTAACAAAAAGGTAAATAAAACAAGGTCCAATTTTCCGATATAATGTCCCAGACTTTTAGGGTCATGATGATTTCTCAAAGAAAATTGAATGTTTTTATATTTCAATGTAATAAAAATATGAATACACAGCACTATAAAAAGCGCCGCAATAATTACCAGATTAGATAAACGAAAGCTAATTGCTGTACATTGCAGGACATAGTAGATAACGAAAAATACCAACATAAAATTTGTAACTGCCCGGCTAATACTCCATGTACGCTGTAAATGGTCGGTTTTTTCTGTCAAAAAGATTCCCCTCTTATTCTTCCATATTTTTCCGCTTTAGAAAGAAAAATAACTTCTTATTTTGATATTTCATCCGATACAAAATTTTTGCAAGCCACGCAATTCTTTTCGGATTTTTAGATTTCGCAATCTTTAATACTAAATTCTCCATCTTAGAACTGCCGTCTGCATCTGCCAAAGCTTTTTGAAA
>DHOF01000001.1:4657-4872 GCA_002411615.1 Ruminococcaceae bacterium UBA5397 | reverse complement strand
ACATATTTAATGTAAATAAAATTCGCAGTTGCGACCGTCTCCTGTCCAATCTGGGGAAATCTCTCCAAATATTTCATCAGGCTTAAATGCCTTTTTTTCAGAAATAACGGTTTTTCCGGATGGTAAGTATTCGTAATCCGCTTTGCGTCACGCTGCATATAATGATAAAAGCATTTATTTAAAAAGTCAACCGATGACAAAAAAGGAAGCAGCGA
>DHOF01000001.1:0-4411 GCA_002411615.1 Ruminococcaceae bacterium UBA5397 | reverse complement strand
TTTATTCCACGCCGGATCAAACAAAAAATTCCGTTTGAGGGAAACCATCCGCTCCGCAATCCGAACCGGATCCGACAGAAACGCTTTTTCCGGAAGATTGCGGGTACGGTCTTCCAGTTTTCCATCTTTAACCACATCTACATAATACCCGAAAAGGATTAGATCCGCTCCGCTTTCCTGTGCTGCCGAAACGGTTTGTTCCAGCGTATCCGGCTCCAGAAAATCATCAGAATCCACAAACAGAAGATATTGCCCATCTGCATGATCGATTCCAACATTTCTTGTATGGGAAAGGCCTCTGTTTTCTTTATGAATCACCGAAATACGAGAATCTTTTTTTGCATATTGGTCGCACAAACTCCCGCTTTTATCGGTGGACCCATCGTCCACCAACAGCAAAGAAAAGTCGGAAAATGTCTGCTGCAAAATAGAATCCACACAGGCCGGCAAAAATTTTTCCACATTATAAACCGGCACGACCACATCTACCTGAGCCATAAAATCCCCCTAAAATTTATTTGCCATGAAACACCCTCCGGCTCTCATGCAGAACCGAACGGATACTCTTGCGGAAGATGAGCAGATAGCCGCCATAAAGGGCTGCATAACAGGCAAATCCAACCGCCGAAGGCAAAAGCCATGTAAAACAGACAAATCCCACCGAAAGAATACTTTCGGTGAGAACGCTGCGCAAAAACGACAATTCCAAAAAGCGAGACAGAACCCATTCGGAGAGAATCTCACGGAATGCCACTGAAACCACCATAAATACAATAATCAGGTAAATATTGTGGAAAACATATCCTCCCAACAAGCTCAATCCAATGCTGACACCAAAGCTGATTCCATTGATCCATAAAAGTGTCCGCTCCAGACGCAGCACTTTCATATAAGTGGTACAGAGCAGATTCATCTTACTGTCAAAAGTACACAGCGGCAAAAGCAGGACCAAATAGGTGAGGCTCTCCGTATACTGCGGCAGCCACCTGCTCAAAATCACTTTCACCGGAATATAGAACAAGAATGCTCCCGGCAAAACCAGGTCCAGAAGATCCCGGACCAACGAATAAAACTTTTTTAGATTCTTATCATTTGCCTGCCGCAAAACCGGAAACAACACCATACTGGCCTGCGAAATGAAGAGCAGAAAGAAGTTTGCCAAAGAAACCGAAAAAGAAAATTTTCCGAAGGCATTAATCCCCCAGAGATTGTCTACGACAAAGCGCCCACTGCCTAAAATCAGCATGCTTGCAATATTGGAAAGCATGAGCGTAATGCCGGTAAATACATTGACCTTCACTTCCGTCATTGCCTGAGCAATCGGAACTCCTTTATGGAAAACTATATCTCTGCCCTTAATTACGGTATAAATAAAACTGATGGTCTTACCGGTCAAATACAGCAAAATAAAAGGAACAAAGCTGCGTTCCTTATAAAAGAGCAGCACTAAAACCGCCACAATAAAGGACATCTTATCGATCAGGACGGAAGTGGAATAAACATTCACCCGATTCGTTGCCTGAAAGACATAGCAAAGCATTCCGCCTACATTGCCGATGACCATATAGGCAAACGTAATATAAAGGACAAACTGACGATTCGGATCAGAAATCTGCGTCATCGTATAGATGACACCCAAAATCGTCAGAACAATTTGAAACGCTGCTGAAATCCAGAACTCTGTGCAAAGCAAAGAATCGTCCAAATCTTCATAGCGTTTTCCGCCGTAACGCAGATAGATGCCGTCGATAAAGCCGAACGAAAAGAATCCCACATAGGAAACATAAAACAGAAAGAGCTGCCAATAGCTAAACTGTTCTTCTCCGAGAATCTTTGGAACGACCAGAGACATCATCAGGCTCAGCAAAAGAGAAATTCCTTGAACCGCAAACGCATAAATTAGATTGTGCATCACGGCCTTAACGCCGGAACGTTTTTCAGACATGAAATTGAACTCCTAAATGTTTAAAATCAGGATGTTTTTGATCTTTATCACTCAAAAGAAGCTTCATGTTTTTTGAGATCGGCCACTTGACCCCAACAGTAGGATCGTCCCATTTAAGGCCGCCCTCATCTTCAGGATGATAATATTCATCACATTTATAGGTGAATTCCGCTTCATCAGAGAGCACCAAAAATCCATGAGCAAAGCCGCGCGGAATATAAAACTGACGTTTATTTTCAGCCGACAAGATAACGCCGGTCCACTTGCCATAAGTAGCGCTGCCTGCACGCAGATCAACGGCGACATCAAAGACCTCTCCGGAAACGACTCGGACCAGCTTTCCCTGCGGATGATTCTCTTGAAAATGAAGTCCGCGTAGAACTCCCTTTGTGGATTTGGACTGATTGTCCTGCACAAAAGTCATACCAAGGCCTGCTGCTTTAAACTCTTCATATTCATAAGTTTCCATAAAATAGCCGCGTGAATCGCCAAAAACAGTCGGCTCAATGATATAAACACCCGAAATCTCAGTCTCTGTAAAACGAAATTTTCCCATTTTGATTCTGCCTCCAAAAATTAAAGCTTTTTACTGTCCCGCCGTCCGCGCACAATCGCGCGGATCTTTGCGCATTTCTGCTTTTCAAACAGGACTTTCATCATCAGCCAATGCTTTACTTCATGCTTTTCCCCCTGAAGATCGGAAAGATCCTCTGCATACTTTCGAATATAATAAGCGGAATTTCTCGCATAGTAATAGGTCCGCATCGGAGAATGATTATAAACATAAATTTTCTTCTGCAATCTTTTGATATGCAGAAGCTTTCCTAGATTCTCTAAAAAATCAACTTCATCCGCTCTGCCGAGCTGCTGATGAAGACAAACAGAATTGACACGCAAAATCCGATAGCCGCATTTTTTCAGGCGGATACAAAAATCGTAATCCACATAATCGATAAAAAGGCGCTCATCAAACCCGCCGATTTCTTTCCATGCCTTTACTGAAGTCATCCCGGCAGAAGTAATACAGCGTTCCACTTCTGTAAAAGGTTCTTTAAATTCCGGCAGAGAAAGGGATTCTCCCTTTTTTTCATAAAGAATCACCGGCGTAAAAATTGCGACATTTTTCTGCTCGATCTGCGAAAGATAAGCCCCAACCAGATTTTCCTCACAAACAGAATCCTGATCAAGGGTAATCACCCATTCAAAGCCATCTTTCTCGGCCATCTCCATACAGGCATTGAGCGCTGCGGCGATTCCTTTATTTTCTCCCAAGGGAATCAGCGAAACTTTTTTAAAAGAAGATAAAAAGTCTTGTACAGCAGATAAATTTTCAGAACCATTATCCGCAAGATA
This sequence comes from Ruminococcaceae bacterium UBA5397, assembly GCA_002411615.1. Lineage (GTDB taxonomy): Bacteria > Bacillota > Clostridia > Oscillospirales > Acutalibacteraceae > Caproicibacterium. The sequence goes on along the minus strand of DHOF01000001.1, from coordinate 1,113 downwards.
CAAATGATCCACCTGTGGAGAAATATGCTTCAGATTCTGTTCCAGACGGGAAAGTTCCGGATTATAGAGAACGATTCCCGCGGCAATTTTGGGATTCATCGATTTGCGTACATCCTTTTATAATAATTCTGATAATCACCGGAAGTCACATTTTTCATCCAGTCTTCATGGTCAAGATACCACTGAAGCGTCTTTTTAATGCCGACTTCAAATGTCGTCTCAGGATACCAGCCAAGTGCATTTTTAATCTTGGTCGGATCAATTCCGTAACGGCGGTCGTGTCCTTTCCGATCCGTCACATGGCGAATCAGGTCTTCACTTACCGTATCATCAACATGTTCTTTAATATACCCAATAATGGTCTTCACAATAAAAATATTCGGCCGCTCATTATGGCCGCCAATATTATAAACCTCGCCTAAAGTGCCGCCGTTGATGACCATATCGATCGCCTTGCAGTGATCTTCTACATATAGCCAGTCACGAACCTGCATGCCGTCTCCGTAAACCGGGAGTTCTTTATGGCTGAGGGTATTATTCATAATCAAGGGAATTAATTTTTCCGGGAACTGATAAGGCCCGTAGTTATTGGAACAGCGGGTAATATTAATCGGGAAATGGTAAGTATCAAAATAGGCCTTCACAAAAAGGTCTGCCGAAGCTTTGCTGGAAGAATACGGGCTGTGCGGACAAAGCGGCGTTGTCTCCATAAAGAAGCCTTCTTTGCCCAGAGCGCCGTATACCTCATCTGTCGAAACCTGCAGGTATTTAACGCCTTCACGATACTGATCGTCTCCGATCAGCCATGCATTTTTTGCGCAGTTCAAAAGGTTGACTGTACCGAGTACATTGGTCTCCACAAAAATTTCCGGATTGGAAATGCTGCGGTCCACATGGCTTTCTGCTGCGAAGTTGACGACATAATCGATCTGATTGTCTTTAAAAACTTTTGTCACTGCTTCTTTATCACGAATATCGGCCTGCACAAAAGAATATCTCGGGTCATTTTCGATCTCCCTGAGGTTTTCCAAATTTCCCGCATAAGTTAATTTATCCAAATTAATGATCGAAATATCGTCATATTTTTTCAGCATATAATGAATAAAGTTCGAA
>DHOF01000088.1 GCA_002411615.1 Ruminococcaceae bacterium UBA5397 | reverse complement strand
CTTGACTTTTTATTTGCAGGCTTAATTGTCCCAACAATTATGCCAGTGATTCCTTCTTTGTATAAAACGAAGCCTTTCATGGGTTTTAATTAATAATTCTTATTAACTTTAAAATCTATTTTTATTATACTTATATAAATATGGAAAAACAAGGGTACCTTTTTTGCTTTTTAGGAGGGTAATTTTAGGACTTCAGCCAAGCTGTAAAAAATTTGTTAGCTTGAAGAATTCATCCGTTTAAAAGTGAAAATCAAGCGTCAGGATTTTGTTCTTTGCAAACAAAAAGCACTACATTCTCCTATTCTTTCACTTGTTATAAGTTTAGGAATGAGAAGTGTAGTGCTTTTAAAACATGATGGTTGGGTACGTTCCGTTTATTCTATCCACGCAGTCCATTTTGCTTTGTTCTTTGCGTCCAAAAGCAATTTACTGCGTAACTCAGGATCATTGAATGAAACATTACAAATGTTTGCACGAAGTGCATATTCTTTCAGTAACGAATCAATCACTGGAGAAAAATTCTGAACCGATTGTTCTGTCTGCCCGTCGGAAAAATGCACAGACTGAAACTCGCTGCGGTTCTCAATTTTTTGAATCGTCTTCATGTTCAGCTCTTCCGTCGGGTATTTTCCCGGTAGCCCGGTCATCCAACTGGCAAGCTGATTTTCAATATCGTTAAGATCTGTCAAGGTTTGCTTTTGTGAATAGGTATCGTCATGCAAGTACCAAAGAGGAAGAATATTATTCGACAAAAAATAGCTATGATAGATTTCTTCCGCACACTTTCCCAAAAGGTTTTTAAGAATCTGTGCATAGGTGCACTGATCGGGGTGGTCTTTATTTTTCAGCAGATACTTAAGCAAAGAATCTGATTGTTTGGATTGCTGGAAGCTAATATCTTCCATGAGCCGAACCACAAGCGGCGCCTGTACATAATGCAAAAATTCTATCTTTGCTCCGCCCGCTTGAGATTCCGTTATGTTTTTCTCATCCATTGGTGCAAAGGAAAAAAGTGTGGGATCTTTGAGCCGAACATACAAATACTTATTAAATAAAGAGGTGAATTCCTGCTCAGGCTTTAAATTTACAGAAACTTGTACGTCTTTGGGAAGGAACCCCATGGATCGATTTTCGTAATAGGTAGCAATTCCTTCATAAAACCAAAGGTAAGGTGCGGAATGAAATGTCTGTCTGCGAACAATACTGTCAAAATAAGCATGGAACATACGATGGCTGAGCAGTTCCCAATCGCGCTTACTATTCGTATGAAAAGTAGCACACACCGAACCTGTTCCGGCACCGCCGATAATAGATGAATCTGTTCCATCGGACGGTGGAAGTAAAATCACAAGATAATTTTTTTGCGAAACAGAAAAAAGGTCAGCATAATAATGATACAACGCAAAAATTCCATCCTGTACAGAACGAGACACTTCTTCATTATTTTGAGCAAGCGTGTAAATTTTTAAAGCGTTATTATGATGTAAAATGAAGCGTCCCATACAGAAGCTATTGTTATTTAGATCATAGGCATCCGCCCATGTAACATTTTGTATGTTTGTATAAGGAGTAACCTCTATCCATCCACTCCTCTTTTTCATGGTGATTGACAACTGACCAATTACCGCTTTATTTTCCGGATAATTTGTTTCGTAAAATTCCATTGGTAAGAGGAATGCTTCTCCTCCATCAAAAATACAATAATTTTCAGAAGTGCTGCCACGGAGCCCATGCTTCCCCAAAGAGCCCACTTTGACTTCATAGGACAAGGTAACCTTTCCGCCGCGGCCAAGGTAAAAATCAATGGAAGTATCAAGGTGCTGTGCAGGTAATCGATCGCCACTTTTGTCAACACAAGATTTTAGCGCGATCATTTTGTCCCCCGTATAAAGCGAAAGTCTTTTACCTTTTGACAAGATTGAATTTGAAATATCCAATGAAATCTCAAGAACGTTTGGCTGAGTGGTAGAAGCCTCTACCGTGTAATGCATATTATAAGGACGATCAAAACAAACGAAAAAAATACCCACAGCCAATGCTGTCAAGCAAAAGAAAAAAAGAATCCACTTTTTAGACTTTCTCATTTTTATCAGCGCAGTTCCCCTCCTTCCTTCCTCATTGCGACAAATAATCTAGTCTTGGTTTACATGCAAAATCAAGCCTGCCCTTTTGAGCAGACATGATTTTTAGGGAGTTTTTCAGGGTTTGGGTGAGATGTTAAAGGGCAGTTTATTCATATATGGTGCAAATGTTGTATTTGTGTAAATTTTTACTTAATCGTGTCTTTTGTAAGTACGGAAACGCCGGTATCAACGGATGTTTTTTCAATTGTTTCGCCCTTGACAGCTTTTACAGCAGCTTTCATCCCTTCAGAACCCATTACATCCGGATTCTGAGCCATTGCGCAAAGCAGGGAACCGTCTTTGATCAGGGAGAAAATAGAATCAGATTTATCAAATCCTACGCCAACGATATCTTTTTTGCCGGAACCTTTAATTGCATTGCCAACACCAACGGTGCTGCCTTCATTCGCTCCGAAAATACCTACAACACCCTCTGTAATATAGTTATCGGCAATATCCTGAGATTTAGAGGCATCGCCTTCGCCGTACTGAGTTTGAAGCAGGGTGTAACCTTTGCCTTCAAATGCAGAACGGAATCCTGTTTCACGAGCTACAGTAGAGGCGGTTGCGGAGTTTACATTGACAATACCGATTTTGCCGTCTTTTTTACCGGCTGCTTCTAACGCTTTTATCATTTGCTCGCCAGCGGTTTTGCCAGCGGCTGTGTTATCTGTTGCAAATGTGGCAACGCCTTCTGTTTTTGCTGGGGAGTCAACATAAATAATTTTAATTCCTTTTGCTTTTGCATCTTCCAAGGATGCGGAAATAGCATCCGGTCCGTTTGCTGCAATCATGATTGCGTTCGCACCGTCAGCAATTGCATTGTTCACACGTTCAATTTGCTGTGCGTCATCTTTCTTGTCAGGGGCCATCCATTTGTAGTCCACATTCCCAATTTCATCGGCCGCCGGATAACGTTCCGGCATCCACTTCGGCATTTGGCAATTTAATTGTTAAACTTCCGACTGCTTTATCCGTCATTACTTGCTCTTTTTTCCGGTCTACTACGCCTAAACGATTACAAAGCAGATCCAGATTTGGCAAAGAAATATTATCATGTACGCTGAGCTTGACGCATAGTCCGTCTTTTTTTCGATCTTCCGGGGCAAGTACAATTCCGGCACGAATTGCATCAATCGGCCTGTTAATTATGACCTGTTCCCCGTCCAAGAATATTTCTCCGGATTCTTTCGGATCTACTCCAAAAATAGCTCTTGTTGTTTCCGTTCGTCCCGCGCCCATCAGGCCGGCAATGCCAACAATCTCGCCTTCATACAGATCAAAGTTAACATCCCGTACCATTTTTCCGGCGTTTAAGTTCCTCACTTCAAAAATCTTTTTCCCCCGCTCACAAGTGACGCGTGGGAATTTTTCCTTAATTTCATGGCCTACCATGTTGGAAATAATCTCTGTCATAGTGGTATCCTCAAAATTCATGGAAGTGATGAATTTACCGTCACGCATGATCGTGACACGGTCAACAATATATTGCAGTTCTTCCAATCGATGAGATATGTAAACAATGCCGCGTCCTTCGGATTTTAATTTCTTAATAATTGTAAACAAATCATCAATTTCATTTGAGGTTAACGCAGATGTCGGTTCATCCATAATTAAAATTTTTGCGTTTGTGGAAAGTGCTTTCGCAATTTCTACCATTTGCTGTTTGGAAACTGCCAGATCACCAACAATGGTAGTCGGATCAATATCGATATTCAATCGATTCAAAATAGCCTTTGCTCCTTTATTCATTTCCCTATTGGAAAGAACTCCGGAGTGGGTTTCTTCGCGCCCCAAATAAATATTTTCCGCTACCGAAAGGTGTGCGCACATGTTTAGTTCCTGATGAATAATTGCCACACCGAGTTCCTGCGCTTTTTTTGGCGTCAAATCCTCAATGACTTCATCAAAGATTTTGATTTCACCAGCGTCTTTCGTATAAACGCCGCTTAAGACCTTAACAAGGGTTGATTTTCCTGCACCGTTTTCCCCCAGCAGCGCTAAAACTTCACCTGCTTTCAGATTAAACGACACATCATCCAGTGCCTTTACACCTGGGAAACTTTTATTGATGTGATTTAGTTCCGCTATGTATTCCCCCATAAAAATTCACCTGTCCTTATTTCTCTGAAACTTGTTTCAACGGTATAAGTATATCATCTGATTTGGAGAAGTCAAGAACAGTGCAGAA
>DHOF01000063.1:1995-3180 GCA_002411615.1 Ruminococcaceae bacterium UBA5397 | reverse complement strand
ATGCAGCTTCGGCCGGATTCTCTGGAAGATTTGATTGCCGCGATTTCTCTTTATCGCCCCGGGCCTATGGAATCAATTCCCCGCTATATTGAAAACCGGCATCATCCGGAAAAAGTGACCTATCGTCATCCGCTTTTAAAACCAATTCTGCAGGTAACATATGGTTGTATCGTTTATCAGGAACAAGTCATGCAGATTTTTCGCTCCCTAGCCGGATATAGTCTTGGACGAGCAGATATTGTGCGCCGCGCAATGAGCAAGAAAAAGCACGATGTCATGCAGAAAGAACGTGAGATTTTTATCCATGGACTTGTTTCAGAAGATGGCACAATAGAAGTGCCCGGCTGCTTGCGCAATGGGGTTCCAGAAGAAACAGCTCAAGCAATTTACAGCGAGATGGAAAGTTTTGCTTCTTATGCGTTTAATAAATCCCATGCGGCAGCATATGCGTATCTTGCGTATCAGACGGCATATTTAAAATGCTTTTATCCAAAAGAGTATATGGCAGCGTTGATGACCAGTGTCTTGAGCATTCCTAATAAACTTTCCAAATATATTGCAGAATGTGATCGGTTAAAAATCCGTGTTCTGCCGCCCAGAATCAATCAGAGTATGGTTGGATTTACCGTTTCAGGAAATGATATTCGCTTTGGACTTCTTGCTGTTCGCAATCTTGGCCGCGGTTTAATAGAGACAATCATCAAACTGCGCCAGGAAAATGGACCTTTTCTTTCTTTCTATGATTTTTGCAAGAAAACCTATGGACTCATAAATCGCCGCGCATTGGAAAGCCTGATAGAATGTGGTGCAATGGATGACTTGGATGGAAACAGGCATCAAATGGCATCGGCAGTCGAATCAGTTTTGGCCTATTTGGATTCGGATCACCGAAAAAATCTGGATGGACAGATTGGATTCTTTGATCTTGGAGAAGAAAAGAAGCAGGAAGAATTTCATTTACCTAAAGTTCCTGATTATTCTGCTTCTGAAAAATTAGCTCAGGAAAAAGAAGTGACAGGAATGTATCTTTCCGGCCACCCGATGTCTCCGTATTCGGATTGCTATCGTCGGCCTGAAATTACCAAAATAGGGGAGATCATAGATGATCTTCAGGAAGAAAGCGGTCAGTATCATGACGGAGATATGGTATGGCTTCTCGGAATTATTACCCGTAAAAAATTAAAA
>DHOF01000063.1:0-1698 GCA_002411615.1 Ruminococcaceae bacterium UBA5397 | reverse complement strand
ATTTTGAAAATTTATGGAAAAATTAGTGCAAGAGAAGACGAAGCTCCAAAGTTGATTCTTGAGTCCTTGGAGAAAGTATCGGATCCAAAACAAGTCGAGAGATCAGAAGAATCTCCCAAAACTTCTGCAGATCCTTCTTCTAAGCATCATCCAAAGCCCGGGCTTTATCTTAAAGTAGCCGGGGAAGAAGATCTAAAATGGATTCAGGTCAAAAAAGATCTGGCAATCTTTGATGGCATTGTCCCTCTTTATGTAGTGTTTCAAAAAGAGAAGAAGTTTTTCCGAGCACCTCGATCGATGGCAGTTGATGTTAATGAGCCTTTGCTTCGGGAATTGCGTAGACTCCTCGGAGATGAAAATGTCGCCTTTGTGGAGCAGTGATTCATTTTTCTATATAGAAGAGAGAAAAATCCATATTTTAAGTTGTTGTATTTTTAACAACTTTATATTATAATAATTAGTAATGAAGGTAAAAACCGATTAAAGCAAGAGGAGGACTACCAAATGGGAGCGAAATCAATTGCAGTTTTAACAAGTGGCGGAGATGCCCCTGGAATGAATGCAGCTGTTCGAGCAGTCGTACGTACCGGACTTTATTTGGGAATGCGTGTAATCGGTGTAAAACGTGGATATAACGGACTTCTATCCGGCGATACGGTGGAAATGAATTTGCGGAGTGTTTCGGATATTATCCATCGTGGCGGAACAGTGATTTATACAGCACGCAGCCCGGAATTTAATACGCCGGAAGGTGTAAAAAAAGCGGCTGATATGTGCCATAAACTCGACATCAGCGGTGTAGTCGTTATTGGCGGTGATGGTTCTTTTCGTGGTGCAAGGGATCTAACTGGAGCTGGAATTCCTTGTATCGGTATCCCGGGAACAATTGATAATGATATTGCATCCAGTGAATATACGATTGGTTTTGATACGGCAATGAATACGGTTGTCGAGATGGTTGATAGGCTCCGTGATACAACAGAGTCTCATGACCGTTGCAGTGTTGTAGAGGTTATGGGACGCCGCTGTGGAGAACTTGCTTTGCAGTCTGGTATTGCAGTAGGTGCAACTTCCATCCTGGTTCCAGAAGTTCCTTTTGATTTTCAGCGGGATATTGTAGATCGCATGAAATTTACCCAGAAAGCTGGAAAACGACATTTCATTATCGTTGTTGCAGAAGGTGTCGGCGGGGTAGAAGAGCTAGGCAAACGAATTCAAGATGAAACAGGAATTGAAACGAGAGTAACGATTCTTGGCCATGTGCAGCGCGGTGGTTCTCCAACCTTGCGAGATCGTTTGGTAGCAAGTGAAATGGGATATCGTGCGGCAAAGCTACTGAATGAAGGCAACAGCAACCGAGTTGTCGTTATGCAGAATGGAAAAATTATCGATTTAGATATTACAGAAGCTTTAAATAAAAAGCGTGAATTTAATATGGAGCTCTATAAGATTGCTCATGTGATCTCAATTTAAATTGGGATCTTTATGAAATTATTTCTTCTTTCAATTTTATTTTTTGCAAAAGGCAAGAGCGGCTTATCAGTTTTGGTAAGTCGCTTTTGCCTTTCATCAAACTCAGGATTCTGCCAAAAAATAAGGATCAAAAAAGATCCCAGAATCCATATGGATTCTGGGATCTTTTTGGAGCTGCTAATGCGATTCGAACGCATGACCTCATCCTTACCAAGGATGTGCTCT
>DHOF01000078.1 GCA_002411615.1 Ruminococcaceae bacterium UBA5397 | reverse complement strand
GATTGGTCTGAAAGAACTTTATGAGTTAATGTTGGACAAGACCGACTACATAGCAAGTCTGAAGGTCGGTGTGGAAGAAGGCGCACAGGAACGGCTGGAAAACATCAATGAATTAAGCTCAAATTTGCAGCAGTATGAAGAGGATAACGGGGAAGAAGCTTCTCTGGAAGGATTTCTTGAAGAAGTTTCTTTGATGACGGATATTGATAATTATGACGGAGAGACTGATTCCGTTGTTATGATGACCATGCACTCGGCAAAGGGACTGGAATTTCCAATCGTATTCCTGCCGGGATTTGAGGAAGGAATTTTTCCGGGCGTTCAGGCAATTTATAACCCACACGAGATCGAAGAAGAACGGCGCTTAGCTTATGTGGCGATTACCAGAGCGAAGGAAGAACTTTATATCCTGCATGCGAATAGCCGAATGATATTTGGTACTACTCAGCGAAATCGTCCCAGTCGCTTTTTGGAAGAGATCCCGGCGGAATTGACCGAAAAGACAGAGTCAAGATCTTGGAAAAAGCCTGAAGAAGGAATGACTCTGCCGGTCTCCAGAAAAGACAGTCAGAGAGCAGAAACAGTAGCTGCACGAAAGTTTGGACCTTCGCAGTCTTTGAAGAGTCATCCCACAGGTATAACGTTTTGTCCGGGGGATTCCGTGTGTCATAAAACTTTTGGGCACGGAATGGTATTGTCTGTTACTCCGATGGGAAATGATATGCTGCTTGAAATTGCATTTGATTCTATCGGAACAAAAAAATTGATGGCAAATTTTGCTCGTTTAACAAAAGCATAAAAAAGAAGCGGCAGATTTTAGAAGTCTGCCGCTTCTTTTTATTAGCCGCAATCCTTATTGCATCCGCACTCGCTGGCTTTGGGCGGGAAAAATTCGTCGGTAGGAAAGTCGATCTTCTTAAACATTTCGCAGGGGTTATCGCTGCTGCTGGCGCATTCTTTTGCTGGGAAGCAAAAATCATAAGCGGGGATCAGCATCTGAACGTTGCGTACAATTTGGACAATTGAGAACAATCCGATTGTAATATAGATGTTCCTTGCGCATTCCGTATCAAAGTCGCCGCCAAATTGTTTACTGATCTCTTCTGGTACCTGGCAATTGCAGCTGCATCCGGGGCGAGCATCGCAGACCCGTGCAGAGAGGCCCACAGGATCTGCAACCTGTACAACAGCTTTCGGAAGAACTTTTCCATTTTCCGGTGGAACGCTATCATCACAAGGATGACCGGATGTAAAGAGTTTTACATTTCCATCACTGCCATAAAGAATTGCTTTTTTGGTGAACAGGGAAAGGCCGTTTACCGGAACAGGGCAAGAAGCTGGTGCCGTATAGACATCAACACAAACGTCAAACACAAAGGTCATATCAACAGAATAAAAGCCTTTGTTAAATGGGACTGGTTCCATATTGACATAAGTTGTGATCACATCCACACTGCGCAGACGGACACTTGCACAGTGCTCTATTGTAGGACGCTTGCTGGTAGCAAAGAATACCTGTAGATCTTCCAGGCAGTCTTTAGAACTGCAGGAGTCATAGACGCGCTGAGCATCAACACAGACGGCTTCTTTAAAGCAGCCGTTTTGCGGTACTTCATTGTTTTGTTGCATATAAAATCCTCCTATCAAAGCATCATGGAGTTCGCTTATCCCATCTTATGAGATTTTCGAAAAATGGTGCGAAACTTTATAAAAAGAATTTTAGGTTGAATGAGTAGTCGGAATTTGATATAATAAAAACAAAAATGGGAAAATAGATATCAAAAGGAGGACTTTCGATGGCAACAGTTACATTGCTTTGCTATACGCCTATGCCTGAAAAGCTCGTCGCCAGTGCAGCTAAACTTTGCTATTCTCCGACGAACATTCAAAATATTCAGGAAGGGCTTGACGAAGAAAAAATTTCACGTTTTGTGAAAATGCTGGCTGATTTAGGCCATGACAGCCCAATCGAACATGCTTCTTTTACTTTTGGCATTGAAGGTGTTTCTCGTTCTCTTATGGCTCAGATCACGAGGCATCGAATTGCAAGCTTCAGTGTTCAGAGTCAAAGATATGTTGCAGAATCTCATTTCGAATATGTGATTCCGCCGGAAATCGAATCCATTCCGGAAGCAAAACAAGAATTTTTGAAGGCAATGGAAGAAGACCAAGAACATTATGAGCATTTGACAGCTCTTTTAAAGGAAAAACATGAAAAGGAGTGGCTCTCAAAAGGATTTTCTCCGAAGCAGGCCGCTTCTAAAGCCCAAAAGCAGTCGATTGAAGATGCACGTTTCGTCCTTCCCAATGCCTGCACGACAAAGATGATTTGTACCATGAATGCACGCAGTCTTCGTCACTTTTTCTCTTTACGCTGTTGTAATCGAGCACAGTGGGAGATTCGTGATGTAGCAATTCAGATGTTGGCACTTGTCAAAAAAGTTGCCCCGGATCTTTTTGCTGTTTCAGGACCTTCTTGCGTGCGCGGAGCTTGTTCCGAGGGGAAAATGTCCTGCGGAAAAGCAGAGGAAATGCGCTCGTATTTTAAAAGAATCGGGGAAGAATAATTGGCTGGAAAACTGATTGTGATAGAAGGCCTGGATGGAAGCGGAAAAGAAACACAGACAAAGCTTCTTTGTGAAGCCCTGTCTTCCCGGAAAATAGCATTTCAAAAGATTTCTTTTCCAGACTATCAAAATCCTTCTTCGTCTCTTGTCAGAATGTATCTTAATGGCGATTTTGGAAATCAGCCGGGAGATGTCAATGCTTATGCAGCATCATCTTTTTATGCGGTAGACCGTTTTGCCTCTTATAGGCGTTATTGGAAAAAAGCGTATGATCGGGGAGACCTGATCATTGCGGATCGCTATACAACCAGCAATCTGGTTTTTCAGCTTCCGAAGGTTGAAAAGGAAAAATGGGGTGAGTTCCTCAAATGGCTGGAAGACTATGAATATGAAAAGCTGGGACTGCCAAAGCCGGATCTGACTTTTTATCTGGAGATGCCGGAAGAAGTATCAGAGCAGCTTTTAAATGAACGATATCATGGGGATGAAAGCCAAAAGGACATCCATGAAAAAGATTGTTCTTTTCAGCATGCCTGCCGTGAATCGGCTGCTTTTGCCGCGCAGACTCTCAAATGGCAGATTATACATTGTGTGGAAAACGGCCGCTTGCGTACTCCGGAAGAAATTCACCGCGAGATGGCCGAAAAGATAGATAAGGAGTTTTCAGCATATGCTATTATTTAAATATCCTACGTTGGAGGATCGAATATGGCTACAACCTATTTTGTCTCAAAGTGGATGGATGGGCAGCGAAGCGGCTTTTGGAACGCTGTTTTTGTGGAATCATACTTACCATTCGAGGATTTGTCAGTATGAAAATTTTGTTTTTCTATGTTCCGGAAAGCATGGTTGTGCATATAATTTTCCAATTGGGGAAAATCCCTATGAAGGGATGGAACTTTTGATTGAAGATGCAAAGGAAAAAAAGATTCCATTTAAAATGTGGGGAATTACGCAGCCAGGCATAGAAGAATTGCAGCGTGACTTTCCAGGAAGATTTGAATATGATTTTGATCGAAATGGTTCCGATTATATTTACTCTACAGACGATTTGATTACATTATCCGGGAGAAAATATCATAGCAAGCGAAATCACATTGCTAAATTTGAACGTTCTTACGCATGGCGTTATGAAGAGATTACTGGGGAAAACATGAATGACTGCCGCGAAATTGCGATAAAATGGAAACAGGATAATGATGGTCCCGAAGCAGAGATGGAAGCTTTGGAAAAAGCATTTCAGAATTTCGAAGCGCTCCATTTGCAAGGTGGGTTGATTTATGTAAATGAAAAGCCGGCTGCTTTTACAATTGGAGAAGAGATCAACAGTAAAGTGTTTTTGCTTCATTTTGAAAAAGCACTCCCATATGATGGCCTTTATGCGGTGATTAATCATGAATTTGCCAAACGTCATTTGGAACAATATGATTATGTAAACCGAGAGGAAGATATGGGATTGGAAGGCTTGAGAAAGGCGAAGCTTTCTTATCAACCAGCGCTTTTACTGCAGAAATATGCAGTATCCTTAAAGGAGCCCACAAAATGATTCGCTTTGCTGATTGGTCTATGCTAAGAGATTTAATTTTTCTTTGGCAGGTTGCGTTTCAGGAAGAAAAAAGAGCGGCAAGATTTTATTTTACGAATTTTTTTCATCCTGAAGAATGCCTTGTTGTGGTAGAAGAGGGAAAACCGGTTTCGATGCTGCAGATGCTTCCGGGAAAGATTTCCCTTCGAAACAATCAAAAGGTGCCGGCTCAATATGTTTTTGCCTGCGCGACCCTTCCGGAGTACCGAGGGCAAGGGCTAATGAAGCAGCTGCTTAGTAAGGCCGAACAGGTTGGGTTCGAAAGAGGAGATTGGTACTCTATCATTTTGCCTGCAAGTGAGGGACTCTATCATTTTTATGAGCTTTCTGGTTACAGCACTTGCCTCAAAGTAGGAAGAGCAGACTTTTCCTATGAAGAGTTGAAGAAAATTTCCGATGGCTTTTTAGCACAAAATAATTTACCGGATATTCCAAGGCTCAATCAGGTTCGAAATCGTATTTTGAAAGAAGTTCCGGGCTCTATGCTTTGGAACCAGCAGGGGTTTTGGAGAGCAATCCGGTTCGGTGCGGTTTATGGATCTCATCTGATTGCACAGAAAAACGCTTATGCACTTGCTTATATGGAAAACGCTGATTGTCAGATTCCAGAACTGATGTCATCTGAATCGGATTTTCCACAGCTTATGGCATCAGTGCTTGCTAAAATGCCTGCGAAGATTTATCATTTAAGAATGCCGATAGGCCCCTTTTCTCAATTTGAAATTTCATTTGGAATGGGAAAAGCACTTAGAGAAAAAAAGCTTTCGGAAGTCGAAGGCGGATATCTTGGATTGGCAATGGACTGAATTTTGCTTGGAAGGAGTTAACAGATATGATTCTTCTTTTTTTGGCGGATGGATTTGAAGAAACGGAAGCATTGGTACCGGTGGATTTGCTGCGCCGTACAAAATGTGAAATTAAAACAGTTGGCGTTGGGAAAAAAGAGATTACAGGTTCTCATGGGATTTCTGTTATAGCCGATATAACAACGGAAGAATTAGCTTCGTATTCCGATTCCGTAGAAATGGTAATTCTTCCGGGAGGAATGCCGGGAACACTCAATTTGGAGGCGTCTAAAGAAGTCAAAAAAACAGTGTTGGACGCTTTTCAGAATGGAAACTTCATTGCTGCAATTTGTGCTGCGCCCTCTGTCTTGGGACATTGGAACCTTTTGAAAAATCAGACAGCAGTCTGTTATCCGGGCTATGAAAAAGATCTTGGCTGCAAAATCGGCAGTGAATCCGTGGTGTGCAGCGGGCAGTTCATCACGGCAAAAGGTGCCGGCGTTGCTCTCGATTTTTCGTTTCAGCTGATTGAAGCTCTTTGCGGAAGCAAAAAAGCTCTCGATGTTAAAAAATCAATTCAATGCCGGTGAAGAATATTAAAGCGCTGAAAATCAGTCTGCGGCAGCGTTACAGAGAATACAGAGAAAATCTGGATTCTTCTCAAAAGAAAGCTTTGGACTACGAAATGCATCAGCGCTTATGGAAATTGCCCGCATATCGTAAGAGTCATTTAATTTTTACTTATGTTAGTAAACCCATTGAAGTTGATACACATGCTGTGATTACTACGGCGCTTAGCCAGCGTAAATTGGTAGCAGTCCCTCGCTGCATTGAGAATCATGAGATGGAATTTTATGAAATCCGTTCATTTGATGATCTTGCACCCGGAAA
>DHOF01000030.1:20973-21112 GCA_002411615.1 Ruminococcaceae bacterium UBA5397 | reverse complement strand
GCCTTCATGGTTCTCCTTGCGGTAAAGCCAAGTCTGCGGCTGGCTTCCTGCTGCAACGTAGAAGTGATAAAAGGAGACGCCGGAGATTTGCGGCGAATTCCTTTTTTCACTTTTGTAACAATATATTCGGCGTCTTTTA
>DHOF01000030.1:20486-20677 GCA_002411615.1 Ruminococcaceae bacterium UBA5397 | reverse complement strand
AACTTTCCGTCAATCGTCCAGTATTCCTGCGGCTGAAAAGCGCGGATTTCGTTTTCCCGATCTACAATGATGCGCACGGCAACACTTTGTACACGCCCTGCAGAAAGTCCTCTGCGAATTTTCTGTGAAAGGAACGGACTTAGTTTATAACCCACCAGACGGTCCAGGATTCTGCGGGCCTGCTGTGCATT
>DHOF01000030.1:12956-20173 GCA_002411615.1 Ruminococcaceae bacterium UBA5397 | reverse complement strand
GAAATTGCTTCTCCTTCGCGATCAGGGTCCGTTGCTAGAAGGACTGCATCACTTTTTTTAGCCTTATCGAGAAGCTCATCAACCAATTTTTCCTTGCCCTTGATGATCTCATATTTTGGTTTAAAATCATGCTTTATATCAACACTCAGCCGGCTTTTCGGAAGATCTCGCACATGACCCATCGAAGCGATCACGTCATAGCCGGATCCAAGATATTTTTTAATTGTCTTCGCTTTTGCGGGAGATTCCACAATCACTAACGTTGACAAATAAGACACCCCATTTCTTATGACAATCCAGAAAATAAATTCTTATGGTAACATACCAGATTATGGGCCATTTGTCCAGTCTGGCATTAAAAAATGACATTTACAACCCCTGTTCCGCCCTTTTATAGCGATTATTTTCGCATTCTGTAGCCGCATCCTGAATCTCAAGTTCAGTGAGCGCCGCCATCAGTTTTTCAACCGGCAGACCAGTTTTTTCTTGCAGCACTGAAATATGCTGCGGTTCGTAAGTAAGTACTTTATAGATGCTCTCCCCATCCGGAGAAAGTCCTTCCGGTGCTGCCAAAGCAGCCTTGTCCGAAAGAGAAACAGATGGCTCTCGAACCCAATTACAGCGGGATTCCAAATCATCCAGAATATCTTTTGCACTCGTAACCAAGTGAGCTCCATCTTTAATCAGCTGATTGGTTCCCTCTGAGGAAGTGCTTTCAAGTCCTCCGGGAACAGCATAGACATCCCGATTTTGTTCCAGCGCATCTCTCGCTGTAATCAGCGAGCCGCTGTGCGCTGCGGCTTCCACTACCAGGACTCCCATAGAAAGCCCGGAAATGATCCGATTTCTAACCGGAAAATGAGCCGCTAAAGAAGGCGTTCCCGGTGGATATTCGGACACGAGCGCTCCATGTTCTGAAATTTTTTTTCGCAGGGGAGCGCTCCCCATTAAATAAGGAAAATCAATCCCGCAGCCAAGCACAGAAATTGTCTTTCCTTCGCCTTCGATTGCACCCCGATGAGCACTTTGGTCAATTCCCATGGCGCCGCCGCTGACAACAACAACACCAGCTTCTGCAAGATCACGCGCAAAACTTCTTGTGATCCGGCGGCCATTTTCTGTTGATTTTCGTGTTCCGACAATTGCAACTGCCGGGATATGACTCAGATCCGGAAAAGTTCCCTGATAATAAAGGACGAGTGGTGCATCATAAATTTCGCGAAGGCACTGCGGATATTCGGCATCTTCGTAACAAATTAATTTCTGCCCCCCTGCATATGCTCTCTCAATTTGATTTTGGGCTTGTTCAACCGAAAAATTCCGAAGCTTTTGCAGTTCCGAGCGTCCAATCGAAGATTCTATTTTCCAATCTTTTTCTCCCGCTTCATAAAAAGCTTTCAAACTGCCATAGCGTTCTAAAATCGGCCGCAGCTTTCCTCCTCCGGAACTGATCGCCTGCTGCATCCAAACCCAATAAGCCTGATTATTCACGGGAGGCTCCCCCCCGCATCATTTCCCAAAGCAGAATTGCTGCACTCGCAGAAGCATTTAAAGACTCTGCGCGCCCCAGCATGGGGATGGTAACCGGCTGACAAAGAGCAATCGTCTCTTTTGAAAGTCCGTTTCCCTCATTTCCAACCGCCATAACAGAAGGCTTTGAAAAATCAGCTTTTGTCACCGCGAGCACATCAGAATCCGGGACTGCAGCCCAAAGAGTCCAACCGCATTTTTTCAGCAGCGGTGCTGCCTCTGCAAAATTTGGAATTGAAATCATCGGAAGGCGAAAGACCGCTCCCATGCTGCCTCGAAGCACCTTTGGAGAATAGGGATCGCAGCCTTTTCCGCAAAGTAAAACTGCTTTTTCTCCCAGCGCCTCTGCTGTTCTAAGGACCGTTCCCAGATTTGCCGGATCCTGAATCTCTTCCAGAGCAACCACACAGCCCGAAGCTTTGGTCTGCAGGAATGTTTCCGTCTGCTCTGATTCACAGGGGAGCGTACAGACACAAAAAATCCCCTGCGGCTGTTTGGTATCAGATAAAAGCGGCGCAATATGCGGAGCAATCTCATAAACATTCTCCGCTTTTTCACGGATTTTAGAAAGATAAGAAGAGTATTTTTCGGCCGCATGAGCAGTATAAAAAGCTTTTTGAATCTGCATCCCGCTTTTGGCAGCATCTGCACAAAGCCGTGCACCTTCGCAAAGAAAAGCACCTTGCTCTCGACGCGCTGCAGCTCCCGATAAAAGTTTTGCCGCGTGCGAAATCATTTCGTTTTTTCGACTGGTAATCAGCGTTTCTATCATAGCCCTAAATTCCTCTCTTTGTAAAAAGCCGTAGAATAGAAAAGTTGCGCCCGGAAAAAACCGGGCGCAACTTGAACTTTTTAGAGAGCGGCTTTTGCTTGCTCCACAAGGCTCTTAAAAGCAGCTTCATCAGCGACTGCAATTTCCGACAACATTTTACGATTTAGATTGATGCCGGCCCTTTTGAGGCCATTCATAAATCTGCTGTAAGTGACATCGTTCATCCGGCATGCTGCAGAAATACGAGTAATCCACAAGCGACGGAAATCACGTTTGCGAGCTTTACGGCCTGCAAAAGCGTAGTTTCCGGATTTCATAACGGCCTGTTTAGCCATCTTAAAATGTTTTGATTTGTTTCCCCAATAGCCTTTTGCGAGCTTTAAAATTTTCTTTCTTCTTTTGCGCGTCATCATTGCGCCCTTGACTCTTGCCATTTTCTATACCTCCGAACACATACTTATATGCTTATTTCAAAATAGATCCGTTCGCGTTCTTCCTTATGATTTATTTATAAGGAATCATCATTTTAACGGCCGCTACATTTGTTCTATCTGCTACACGAGTACCGCGCAGTCCACGTTTTCTCTTTGGGCTCTTACCGTGACCGTTCAAAAGATGGGATTTATTGGCATAGGCACGAATGACCTTACCGTTTTTAGAAAGCTTGAAGCGCTTTTTTGCGCCGGAATGCGTCTTGATCTTAGGCATAATCTTTATATCCTCCTTGATGTTTAAAAACTTATTTGGCGGGCTTTGGTGCAAGGAACATCAGCATATTGCGGCCCTCCAGCTTTGCTGGCTTTTCCACATTGGCAATTTCGACCAGAGTCTCTGCAAAATGGCGCATGACTTCATACCCCTGCGCGGGATGTCCCATCTCACGTCCACGGAAACGGATCGAAACTTTTACCTTATTGCCCTCTTTTAAAAAGCGCTGTGCATGGCTTTTTTTCGTTTCAAAATCATGAACATCAATATTAAGAGAAAGGCGGACTTCTTTAATTTCTACGATATGCTGATTTTTGCGGGCTTCTTTCTCCCGTTTGGCCAGCTCAAAGCGGTACTTTCCGTAATCGATGATCTTACATACTGGCGGTTTTGCCTGCGGCGCAATCTTCACCAAATCCAGATCTTCTTCGTAAGCAAGCTCCAGAGCTTTTACTGCGGGCATAATTCCAAGCTGTCCGCCATTTGAATCGATCACACGGACCTCACGGTCCCGGATTTCCTCGTTGATCTGCAGTTCCTTGTTGCTAATGATTAAACACCTCCAAATAAATTGCCTTTAAATTGACAAAGCGCAGACTAATCCCGTCTGCGCATCAATACAACCCGGCCCCAAAAAGGGCACTGTATTGACCTGTAAACAGACGAAACCGTACAGGTGTGAGCATAAAGCTCCGCTTTGTTTTGCCTTTTTATTATAACATGCTCCAAAGGAATGTCAAGAACAGTTTTTTATAGTTGTGATTTTTGAGCATAGATGCTAAAATAAGAACAGAAAAGCGATCTTTTATAAAATGATAAGGAGTGTGCATTCATTATGATTCTGACAACAACAGAAAATATTCCCGGGAAAAACTATCAAATCATCGGTCTGGTACGCGGAAGCACGATTCAGTGTAAAAACATTGGCCGTGATATTGGTTCCAGCTTTAAAAATCTGGTAGGCGGCGAAATGAAATCCTATACAGAGATGATGAATCAAGCTCGTGAAGTTGCAACACAGCGTATGATAGACGATGCGCAGCAGCAAGGTGCTGATGCAATTGTCTGTATGCGGTATGCCTCCTCCTCAGTTATGCAGGGTGCAGCTGAGGTAATTGCTTACGGCACCGGGGTCAAATTCTGCTGAACCTTAAATTTTCTGACATGCAGTTTTCTAAAAGAAACTGCATCTTTTGTTATATTTTTTAATTTTTTACTCTTTAAGCTGTTCCGCCGTCAAATCCAAAAATCGCTGCAAAGCCTTTGAAACATACCGATTCTTTTTACAAATAGCCGAAAGAAATCGGCAGGCATCCTGATCATCAATCTTATAAACAGGCGGAATCTTTTCAAAATTTCCGCATCGAATGACGGTGTCGCTGATAAAAGAAGCCCCAAAATCCGCCAGAGTCAATGCAAAAGCCGTAAGCGTCTGATTTAAAAACATCTTGATTTTTGGATGAAACCCCGCATTGCTGCAAAGTTTTTGTGATCGATCATAAAGATCATGTTCTTGATTAAGGAAAAGAAACTCCTCCTCCAAAAATGCAGAAAGCGGCACTTTCGGGCAATCCGGCTGCAGATAATATCCGGACAAAATCTGTTCTTTTGTAAGACAGGCTTTGGAAAAAATCTGATTTCTCGGGGAATGCGGCGGCAGCGTCAGAAAAATCTGTTCTTGATGCAGCGGAAGCACTGTTAAATTTTGTGCCTTTTGTGTTTCATAATCAAGAACGCAGTCAACGGTTCCTTCTCCCAGCATCGCTTTGAGCGCAGGATATCCGTCTTCTACCAGCGAAATTGAAATTTTGGGGTAGCGTCTCGCATAGTCCGTAAGAATCGGCGGCAGAAAACAGGTGCAAAAAAATTGAGAACCACCGATCGAAAAACATCCTGCTTCGAGGTTTGTCAAGTCTGAAAGATAATCCCCTAATTCTTTTTCAAGCGTTTCTTCTTTACTGGCGCAGTCTACAAAAGCTCGTCCGGCCGAAGTCAAAGACAGCGGAAATGTATTGCGGTCGAATAGGCGGCAGCCAAGTCCCTTTTCTAACTTTATAATGTAAGCACTTAATGCAGGCTGAGAGATATAAAGCTTTGCGGCGGCACGGGAAAAATTTTTTTCATGTGCAATCGTCAAAACATAAAGCCGATCGAGTGAATTCATATATGCCTCCATATATAAATTTGATTATATTTTTTATATCAATATAGATATTTGTTTATATTAGACTTTTATGGTATCATAGCATAAAATGGAATAAAGAACAAGGAGAGGATTCTTTTGAATGTGCTGCTTTTTTTATGTCCGGCACTATTTCTTTCCGGATTTGTAGACTCGGTCGCTGGCGGCGGCGGTTTGATCTCCATGCCCGCAATTCTGTTGACGGGACTTCCTCTGCAGCAAGTTTACGGCATCAATAAATTTACCGCGGCGAGTGGAACTACTTTTTCAGCGCTTCGCTATTTTCGTCACGGTGCTGTAGATATAAAAATTGCATTACTTTCAGCCTGTGGTGCTTTTCTCGCTTCTTCCTTTTCCTCTCGGGCAGTTCTGTTTCTTCCAGAACGTCTCTTAAAGGGAGCACTGCTTTGTCTGATGCCGATTGTTGTTGTACTGATTCTAATGAAAAAGAAGGGTAGTGACACAAACCGGTCCACGGAAATTCCCATTAAAAAAAGATATCTCATGGGATTTTTCATTGGATTGATTGTCGGTTGTTATGACGGACTTTTTGGACCCGGTACAGGAACGATTGCAATTTTAGTTTATTGCTATCTGATGAAATATGATATGAAAACCGCGGGTGGAAATGCTAAAATTTTAAATCTTGCCTCAAACTATGCAGCGCTTGTTACTTATATTCTTGCCGGAACGATCAACTATGCGATAGCTGTTCCCGCCGCGTGCTGCTGTATCGTCGGAAACCTAATCGGTTCCGGCTTGGCTCTAAAAAAAGGCAGCGTGGTTATCCGCCCCATCATGCTGGTCGTTGCCGCTTTGCTGATCGGCAAAACCGTAATGGATTTCTTTTAACTTTCCTTCCACTTGGATTTTTCTTTACAGAAAGCCCCCAAACTATTAAAAATAGTTTGGGGGCTTTCATAATGGTTAAATATTCGCTTCTCTGATTTCTTTACGAAGTGCAAAGGAATAAAGCAGACATTCCGTCACCGGAAGGTCTAAGCATTTTTCGAGCGCTTCACGGTAGAGAAGAAGCTGGTCTTGATAACGATTCCACAGTTCCTTTGCAGATTTGATGTGATCCGTCTTATAATCCATCAAAATGATTCCGCCGTTTTCCTCGAATGCACAGTCTATCGCTCCCTGCAGTACAACTGGCTCCTGTGCCATAGACCCGGTCAGTTCCTGATCAAGGCGCTTTGCCGGAATTTCCACCGAAAAGCGATATTCCCGAAGGACTCGCGGGGACTTTTGTATCCGCTCAAAAACGGCTGTCTGACAAAAATCCGTCACAGCGGAAAGGTTGACTGCACTCGCCTGTTCCGCTGTCAAAAAGCCTTCTTTGACAAGACGTTCCAACTCTCCCTGTACATTTTTCTTTAAAATCTTCCAGTCTGCAAACTGTAAGAAAGCATGCAGAGCTGTTCCGCGTTCCGCTGGGGTCAATCCTTTTTTACCCAAAAAAGCCGGTCGGCTCATGGCGGCATATTGTTTTTGAAGCGGTTTTTCTGCAAGCTCAGAAGCTGCCGTTTTTGCCCGTACCGCTCCCAAATCACGATAAGGATATTGATACTGTGTATAACGCATCAGTTCCTCGAGTAACTTTGGGTCTGCCGGCGGCATCTCTATTTTGCACACTTCATTTTGTTCCGGCTCAAACGGCTGGTCATGGATTAGTTCGACTTTCCAGGAAGCATTGCAGGGAAGAACTTTACAATCCATATTGGAAAGTTCCCGCAGCTTTTTAGAATCCGGATGGCGCAGTGCACAGAGCAAAATCCAATCGGACAAACAGTCTGCATGTTGAACTGCAAAAGGAGGAATCTGCTTTTTTTCTCCCATTTTACAGGCCAGCGAAGAAAGGGTCTTCTCCGGATCTTTTTGGGAGCAGAGGAGCAAAAGCTTTTCCTTTGCCCTTGTAAGCGCAACATAAAGAACCCGCAGTTCCTCGCTCATCCCCTCCTGATGAAGGAGAATCGCATTTGCCTGCCATGGAAGTGTTTTTACCCGATATTCTTTTCCTTT
>DHOF01000030.1:3551-12694 GCA_002411615.1 Ruminococcaceae bacterium UBA5397 | reverse complement strand
GTATGAAATTTTCTGGAACATCCCGCTAAAATCACAATTGGGAATTCGAGTCCTTTGCTCTTATGGATACTCATGATCCGCACCACATTAGCGCTTTCACTGAGTGTCTCTGCCATTGGAATATCCTGCCCTTGGTTTTTGAGTCGTTCCAAAAAGCGAAGGAATCCGGAAAGCCCATTATGACCGCTATCCTCATACGATCTGGCCCGTTCCTGCAAAAGGCGCAGATTTGCAAGACGCTGCGTTCCATTTTCCATTGCAAGCACAAGATCTGCATAACCAGTTTCTTCGTATAAAGCTCCAATCAGCTGATCTGATGGAAGCGCAGCCGCAAAATTCCGCCAAAGGGAAAGCCGTTTTAAAAAAGAGACGATCCGTTCGTTTCCTTCTGCGGCAGCCTTTTGCAAAGAAGCAAAAAGAGAGCTGTTTTTACTTTCTGCGCGAATACCTGCCATCTCATCCAGACGAAAACCGCCAATTGGCCCCATCAGAAGAGCAAGCAAAGAAAGATCATTGAGTGGATTGTCAATCGTCTGCAAAAGGGACAGCACTGCCCGTACTTCCGGTGCATCAAAGAATCCCTTTCCGGCATCCGCCCATGCAGGGATTCCCAATTTCCCCAATTCCTCCGCATAAATAGGCGCATATTGATTTGCACTGCGCAGTAAAATGCAGATTTCCCGATATTGTGCAGGCCGCATCTTTCCGTCTTGTGTCACCGAATCCGTTGCGGTCCATTCAAAAATTTTTTCTGCAATCCGCCGGCATTCCGCTCCCAGAAAATGATCTGTTTCTTCGGCGGAATATTGCAGAACATCCAGTTCCAAAGCAGGATCTTTTCTTTCCGGATACTCTGCCCCACACACCAAAGATTCTTTTTCGGTATATTCCATCTGTCCAACTTCCCGACTCATCAGCTGACGGAAAAAGAAATTGACGGATTCCGTAATGCCAAAGCGGCTGCGAAAATTGCGGTCCAGTGTGATACAGGCGGGAAACTGCGCATGATCTCTATGATATTCGGCGCTTTTTTCCCGCCTGCGAAGAAAAAGTTCGGGCATTGCCTGACGAAAGCTATAGATACTTTGTTTGACATCCCCCACCATAAAAAGATTCGTCTCATCTTTGGAAACAGCACGAAAAAGCAGATCCTGTGTTTCATTTGTATCCTGATATTCGTCCACCATAATTTCGTCAAACTGGTTGGAAATTTCTTCGGCAGCAGGCGTCTTCTGATAGCCATCGGGCGTCTCCTCGACCAAAAGCTGCAACGCCCAATGCTCCAAATCTCCAAAATCAGCCATTTTTCGTTCTGCTTTTTTCTGCTGCAGCACTGTATGAAACTCTTCCAAAACAGCAAACAATTTTTCGACAAGCGGTTTTAGCTCCTGCAAGTCCTCCAGACATTCCGCTTCCGACATCGCAAAAATTGCTTTTAAATCTTCAATTCCAGATTTTACTTCTTTTCGGTTTTCTGCTACTGCAATTTTAATAGAATCATCAGAATACCCACGCGGAGTGGAAAGACGTTCAAAAAAAGCAGCTTGAATTTTCTGAGAAAATTCGTCCCAAGAATCATTCTGAAGACTTTTGAGAAGGGTCTCCAGCATTTCCCGATCCGACAAAAAAGCCGGCATGGAAGCAGTCCTCAGTTTTTCATCTGCTGATTCTAAAAGTCTCATGGAATGCTGTGTTATGGAAATCGCATAAGAAAACGTCTGCTGTGCAAATCGTAGGACGACATCTCCCCAAACCGACTGTCCGATCGTTTGACAGTCATACAAGGCTGCTTTTTCCCGCAGCCAACGAGACGGAAACGGGTGGCTGCGTACAAAATCATATAGCTTAAAAAGAATGTTTCGGAGCAGATGATCATCTCGCCCGGCTGAAAACGCATCCAGCAGCTGATAAAAGACAGGATCATTCTTTTCGTAGAATGAATCGAGAACTCGATCCAATGTTTCATTCTGCAAAACCAAAAGTTCACTTTCATCTGCAATTCGAAAATCCGGTGAAATCCCTACGGCAGAAAAATGTTCCCGCAAAAGTTCCTGACAAAAGCTATGTACGGTACTGATATGCGCTCTTGATAAAAGCAGTTGCTGTCTTTGCAAAAAAAGGCTGTCCGGTTCCTCTTCCAGAAGTTCCGAAAGCTTGTCTGCAATCCGTCCACGCATCTCGGCTGCTGCTGCCTTTGTATAAGTAACAACCAGAAGACGATCGGCATCAATCGGATCTTTGGGATCGGTAATTCTTTTGATGACCCGCTCCACCAAGACGGCGGTCTTTCCAGAACCTGCTGCCGCGGATACTAGAAGCGGTCCGCCGCGCGCTTCAATCGCATCTCTTTGAGCATCTGTCCATTCACGTTTCATCTAGTTCTTCCCTTCTCAAAATCTCGACTGCTTCCGTCACGGATACATTGGATTTTGTTTCCCGAACGGGCATTCCTTCCTCGGTCATACACACCGCCCCATACGGACACCATTTACAGGTGGTATCCCGGTCTTTTAAAGGCTGCGCTTCCACATTTCCCCGATGAAGTTCTTCCGCCATTTCCTTGACCATTTTCCGAATACTTTGGAGGATCAGCTCGAAATCCTTACTGCTTACGACACTGCTTTTTGCGGTTGATGCCCCATTTTTTAAAGCAGCAGGAATATAAGTTCCTTTCCCGTCCTCCTCCATATCGGAAAGAATTCCTGGGTCGTCCAACAAGAGGCCATTCATTCGCAGCTTTTTATTCTGATCTTTTTGAATCGTTTCGTCATCCGTCTTTCGACTGGCGGTAAAGGCCGGCCGATCTGCCGGCATATAAAGGATTCCCGCAGGTTTCGGGTTTTTCCAGTATGAACCGCCGTTTTCGCACAGTGCTGCAAGATAAATCAGCATCTGCAGGTTTGTTCCGTCTAAAATATCGGAAAGGCGGAACATCTTTTTGCCAGTCTTATAATCAACAACCCGCAGATAGGTATTCCCGTCAATTTCGTCTGCGTCTACGCGGTCGATCTTTCCATCGACTTCTACGCTTCCGCCGTCCGAAAGTGAAATTTTTAGTCCGGGAATTTCACTTTGTCCGACTGGAAGCTCAAAATCAGTTGGTAAAAATCTGCTCTGAGAAAGCTCTTCCGCAATATGCCATATCACGACGCAGGCCGCTTCTGCAACACGCTGCAAAAGCCATGAAAAGCGTGCTGTCTGAGCCTCTGCTCCACCGAGTTTTTCCTGTGCATAGGATAAAAGCTGCTGATCTACATTTTCCCGCAGTCCTTTTTGTCCCATCTTTAAAATCTTTTGGGCACCGATCTCGCGAAATAAATGCTCTAAAAGATAGTGCATCAAACTGCCATATTCCAGCGCATCTAATTTTGCCATTCGTCTCTCTTCTATGTTCATTCCATAACGGCAAAAATAGCGGAATCTGCACTGATGATACGTTTCAATTTGTGTCGCAGAAACACGCATGTTTTTTGGGAAAATCTTTCGGGCATTTTCAGAATTTTGAAAAGCGGCGGCCTCCCTCTTTGAAGCTTTCTCGAGTGCATTCATGCGCGCTTCTTCTCCTGTTTTGGAAAACAATTCCCTTAGAGAAGATTCTACGGCAGTCTTATGATTCCACCGCCGTGCAAGCAGCTCGAAAGCCGCCTTTTTAGAACTCGCAAAATAAGATTCCGGTAAGGTCATTTCCGATTGAACCGGGCAATGCGGAAACAACGCCGAAATCTCCGAAACCAGCGAAGAAGGCTGCTTTTGAGTTCCGTCACTGGAATTGATCGGCCACGAAACATAAAGCCTTTCACTAGGAGCCGAAGCCATCTGATAAGCAAGAAATCGTTCCTGCACAGCGACTCCTGAAAGCGGATCACTGAGCGGCAGTCCATGATCGATCAGTGAAAGTCTTTCCGAAAAGCTTAGAATTCCTCCGCTCGAAGGGGTCTGTGGGAATTCTCCCTGACAAACACCAAGCAAAAAGACCACCTTCGGTTTTGCCATTCGGATACGGTTTGCGGCGCCTATCGTCACTTCGTCCAATCCCTGTGGGATACTTGCCATTTCACTTTCTGAAATCACCATGCGCAAAAGTTCCAGAAAGGAAGTCCGTGAGATTGGCCGTTCTGAAATCGTCATCGCACACTGATCCAGAATTTCCATCAACAAATCCCAAAGGCGAAGTGTATTATCTGCAAGCGCAGGTGCTCCTCCCTTTTCGAGAGAATCCGCAAAATTCCGCAGATTCTCTTGTACCCCAGCTTCCGTAAGATACTCATAAACCGCTTTTGCCATTCCTTTTCCATCGGTGTCTTTGGTTTTCTCTCTCAGATGC
The DNA here is from genome assembly GCA_002411615.1 of Ruminococcaceae bacterium UBA5397. Classification (GTDB taxonomy): domain Bacteria; phylum Bacillota; class Clostridia; order Oscillospirales; family Acutalibacteraceae; genus Caproicibacterium. Next base: position 8,370 of record DHOF01000030.1, on the reverse strand, counting down.
ACCATGGGCGTAATGATTTTTTCCCGCACTGCATTGAGCTCTGCCAGAAGATTTTGATCCTCTTGTGTCCATTTGGAAACAAATCCACCTGGGTGCATCGTAAACGGCGTCTGCCATGCCGATTTACTCAGCTGCCAAACGAAGCAATAATTTTCCAGCTGTGACTGCATATTTTCATCGATCCCAAGAAGGTTCGTTTTAACACACGTGAGAATTTCCTCGGTTTCGAACCCGGAAGAAACAGCTTTTAAAGCCGACAGTGTAAGACGCATTAAGGGCTGCGCTGTAATATTCTGTGCTTCGTCCATGAAAAATGGAATTTCGTACCGCTCGAATGCAGCATTCAAAATTCCGCGGTAAGGCTCCAATGATCGGGCTGCCACCGCAATCTCTCGGCAGCGATAGATGCCGTTTACCAGAAATCTTCGAATCGTTGCTGCTGCAAACTGAGCTTCATCATAAAGGTTCTGAGCCGCGTAAAGGTGAACGTGTTCTGCATTTTTATCTGTCTTTTCCCGTTTTCCCCGATAAAGATTTGCTTCCAGTTTGGCAAGATCTTCCGAAAGGAACCGCTTGCCTTGAGGCAAAACGGCCGGCGCTGCTACCGGCACATTGCCTTCTTTTGCAAGCCGAATCAATTTTTGTGCTGTTTCCCGGACAAATGAAAAAAGTCCTAAGCCATGCTCAGGGTCCGACAGTTGATCGGCGCAAAGAGAAACCGTAACCTCTTTGCTTTGACGAATCACAAATTTAAGAATTTCATATTCCTGCATGGTGAAACTTTGGAATCCATCAATATAGACAACTGCATTTTCGAAGAAGGGGTGAGCTTCCAGTAAATCTGCCGCGCGGGTCAGATCATCCTGTGGGTCAAGATAGCTCTGGCTCACCAGCGCTCCATAAGAAGATAGGATCAAAGAAAGTTCCGAAAGCTTTTGTTTCAGGTTTGGCGTTTGTGCATTTAAAGAAGCTTTCTGCAAATCTTCCGGCGAAACACGGCACATCTTAAATTCGCTTTCCCCCTGCAGCAGAGCCGAAATCAATTCCGTTCCATTTGCGTTTTTACGATAAAAATGCAGACGATCCCGAACCTGCTCCAATGCCATATTCATCAGGATGATTCTGCCTCCAGCCGAAAGCCGTCTTCCTGCCATTGCTCCGTAGGTGCGGCCGAGCAGATCGCAAAGGCGAGAAAAGCTCAATACATAAATTTTCTGTGCGTCTTTTGGCCCAAGTTCATGCAAAATTGTCCTTTCATTCTCAAAGGAAGCCTGTTCCGGAACCAACAAAAACAGCTTTTCCTCTTCATTTTTAGCATGTTTCCGTAATTCCTCCTGCACAGTTCTCGTCTTTCCGCTTCCGGAACGCCCCAACAATAAATGCAGCATTTTCTCACCCGTTCCTTTTTTATTCGTTTTTATTATATCATAAAGAATGGGGGTGGAAAAGCTAAAAAAGGCTCCTTCGAAAAACCGAAGGAGCCTTTTAAAATCTTTTAGGAATTCTCGGAAAGCCATTGGCGAATTTCTTCATAGACTTCCACCGTTTTAAATTTGACGGCGAACCCCGGCTGTGTCATCTCCTCCTGTGCCGGAGTCAACACATCGGAAAGAGTGTTATTATCCTGCTCTGCACCCGGCAGACAAAGTGCCGGGAACAGCACACACCACCAATTATGTCCTTTTCCTTTCCCAATTAAAATGCGAAGCGCACGATAAGTACCCGCCGGCAGTGTCACATTTCCATAGGTCCTCGTAGGGAACCAACAGTCTTCTAGCCGCACCTCTACCGGATCATCACTCCCATTTTCTCTCAGGACTTCTTCTCCGGCTTTCTTTAAATCTGCAAGATGTGCCTCGGCAGCTTCCTGTGCTTCTTCGCGACTATCCACATTTTTAAACCATTGTTCACTAACCGCAAGGACCCGATCCCGTACTTTTAATTTTAACGCTTGATCCTCTTCTGAATCTGAATTTGCAAGAACGTGCAGCCGTAAAACCCGATCAGAAATTCCTTCCCCCGCAGCAGTGATCCCCGTACAGGAAATTGCAAGACAAAGGACTAACGCTGCAGCAACTGCTTTTGTAAAAAGGCGCATGCCCCATTCCTCCTCTAAAATAAAATTCAAAGGAAGTATGGGGCATACTGGAAAAATTATACAATTTTTTTAAAAATTATAATTCAATTTGGATAGGAACCGAGACCGGTTCACACAGAAAAGTCTCATCATATTGCTTTTTTAAAGAATCCACACATTTCTGTGCCAAAACAGCATCATCAAAAATCCCAAACACTGCAGATCCGCTGCCTGTCATCGCGGCGCCAAGCGCCCCCATTTTCAAAAAAGCTGCCTTCAATTTTAAAATTTCCGGAAGTTTTAAAATATCTTCAAAGAAGTTTCCAAGAGAAACCGAAAGCTTTATAAGGTCTCCTTCTTTGACTGCCTGCTTTACATTTTCACTGTAGCATACTAATAAAGAAGGCAGCCGGTCTGCCATCTCAAATGCCGCTTTTGTTTCCACCCCGATTTTGGGTTTACATAAAACAATTTTACAATCAGGCATTTCATTTAAAGGGGTAATCTGCTCTCCGATTCCCTCGACTAAAGCTGTACCGCCCCTGATACAAAACGGCACGTCCGCTCCAATTTTTTCGCCGAGAGCAAGAAGCGCTTTCTCCGAAAACGGTTTCCCGGAAATCTGATTTAAAATCTGCAGAACGGCGGCAGCATCGGTACTGCCGCCGCCAAGTCCCGCTTCGTGCGGAATATGTTTTTCGATTTGAATTTGAATTTTGGGCGCGTCGGGAATGATTGCGTAAAAATGTTCTGCTGCACGATAGGCAATGTTTTCGGAGCCCTCAGGCAGATCCACGTCGTCACACCCTACAAGCAACATATCACTCGGCAGGACTGTCAAGCGGTCAGCAAGACTAACGCTCTGATTTACCATACGCAGAAGGTGATAGCCATCTTCTCTTCGCCCAACCAGATCCAGCGCAAGATTAAGTTTTGCATAAGCTTTTACAACAAACGGTTTCATAAATCAGCACCCAAGCTGCTTTAAAAAGTCATGAATTCTGGAAAGTGCTTCCGTAATATGATTGATACTGTAAGAATAAGAAACACGGACGTATCCTTCTCCGCAATTTCCAAAAGCGCTGCCCGGAACAACTGCTACATGCTTTGCATAAAGCAATTTTTCACAAAATTCATCGCTCGAAAGTCCTGTTCGCTTAATACATGGAAAAACATAAAAAGCGCCTTCCGGCTCAAAGCAAGTCAAATTCATTTCGTTAAAACCGTCAACAATCAGCCGACGGCGCATATCATACTGTTCGCGCATATAAACAATATCAGCATCTCCATGCCTCATTGCTTCAACCGCTGCATATTGGCTGGTAGTCGGAGCGCTCATAATTGCATACTGATGAAGCTTTGTCATCTGCGCAATCAGTTCTTTCGGCCCCATGGCATATCCCAAACGCCAGCCGGTCATTGCAAATGCTTTTGAAAAGCCATTCACAACGATTGTACGCTCGCGCATGTCCGGAAGAGACGAAAATGCAACATGCGGCTGATCTCCATAAGTCAGTTCACTATAAATCTCATCAGAAAGGACAATCAGATTGGTTCCACGAATGACGTCGGCGATCGCTTCCAGATCTTTTTTCCGCATAACCGCTCCCGTCGGATTGTTTGGAAACGGCAGAACAAGAAGCTTTGTCTTTGGCGTGATCGCTGCACGCAGTTCTTCTGGTGTCAGGCGAAACCCGTCCTTTTCTTTTGTTTCGATAATGACTGGAACAGCACCTACCATTTGTGCCATCGGTTCATAACAAACAAAGCTGGGCTGCGGAATCAGGACTTCTTCTCCCGGCTCCACTAAGCAGCGGACCGCGAGATCCAAAGCCTCGCTGCCGCCGACAGTAACAAGCACTTCTGTTTTGGGGTCATATTGAACATGATAGTGACGATCAAAAAATTTGCAGATTTCCTCTCTTAACTCTGCAAAACCGCGATTCGGACTATACCATGTTTTCCCCATCTCCAAAGACTTGATTCCTTCCTGACGCACATGCCACGGAGTGGAAAAATCCGGTTCGCCGATAGAGAGAGAAATCACGTCATCCATTTCATTTGCAATATCAAAAAATTTACGGATGCCGGAGGGGCGAACCTGCTGAATTCGTTTTGTCAGCAGTTTGCTGTAATCAATCACAGTATACGTCTCTCCTCTCGTCCTTTTCCTCCTCCTGATTCATAATGACGCCGCTCTCTTTATAGCGAGTCAAAATAAAATGCGTTGCGGTGGAAAGCACACTGTCCAAAGTAGAAAGACGACGCATGACAAACATTGCAACATCCTGCATCGACTTTCCGTGAACGGTAACTGCGAGATCGTAGCCTCCCGACATTAAATAAACACTGTCAACTTCGGGAAAGCTCATTACTTTTCCTGCAATCTCATCAAAACCACGATTCTTCTTTGGAGAAACACGCAGCTCAATTAGGGCAATGGCCTTATTGGTATCGACACGCTCCCAGTTGATCAGGGCCTGATAGCCGCGGATAACCCCTTGTTTTTCGTAATCAGCGATTGCTGTGCTGATATTTTCTTCCGTCTCGTCCAGCATTGCTGCCAGCTGTTTATTGCTCAAACGGGCATTCTCATGCAGCAAAGTTAAAAGTCGATCCATTGGTCTTTCACTCCTTCTGAAATACTGTTTTTTATAAATTTTTGAATTTTTATTATATCATATTTTAAAGAGAAACAAAAGAGGAAAGTGCATAAAATACACTCTCCTCTTTCAAAAAGCT
>DHOF01000030.1:0-3312 GCA_002411615.1 Ruminococcaceae bacterium UBA5397 | reverse complement strand
GCAGCATGCTGAAAGTCTCTTCGATTCCGCTGCCTACATCAGCCCAACGATGTGCGTCGCTTCCCACCGTTACCATGCTTCCTCCAAAGCTCCGATATCTTCTGAGAATTTTTTCATTCGGCATCGTTGTTCCCATTTTCTGCCGTAAGCCGCTGGTATTGACCTCTAAACTCTTTTTCTGGTGAATCAATTCTTTGAGTACATGATCGATCTGGTTTTGGTAATCTTCCATCGGAATTTCGATCCCATACTCCTCAAAATATCTCCACGGATAAGTCAGATGCGCCAAAGAATCAAATTTTCCCCAACGAATCATCTCTAAAAGTTCTTTAAAATACTGCGTCAATACCGGTCTTACATCCCGATGCTGATAGTCAAAATCATAAAAATCACGTTCGTTTTTAACATTATGTAAACTTCCGAGGACAAAGTCAAATGAACAGGCATTTAAAATATCCTCCGCGCCGCTTTTATCCTGTATCGGTTGTCCCAATTCAACCCCAGTAAAAATATGAATTTTATTTTGAAAGGAAACAGCAGCACGCCGAGTTTCGCCCCAACTTTGGCAGACTGATTCATGAAAATGCTGTTTCCAATAAGTATTGCATTCGCAATGATCGGTAATGGTAATTGCATAAAGGCCCTGATCAAGTGCGTTTTTACAAAGCATCATGACCGAATCGGCACCGTCTTCGCTGCACTTGGAGTGGGTATGACAGTCAGACAAAAAAGAATATTTCATATTTTGACCTTCTTTCTAAAGGTTTCACTTTTTCTGAATCAATAAAAAAGACAAGTTTATTTTAACATGTTTTGTTTTGGAATCCTAGACATCAGTGTGACTGTTTTGTTTTGGCGGAATCTCTGATTTTTAAGCAGTTTGCCGGAGGAAAAAAATATTGACAGTCTCTCTTTTATCGTTCATAATAAATTTATAAAGTCTAAATTATGTATCGGAGGGAATAAATATGCGCGCGGTTATTACAGTTTTGGGCAAAGATATGGTGGGAATTCTTGCAAAAGTCACGGCGATCTGTGCGGAAAACGGCGTAAATGTAACAGATGTTTCGCAGTCAATCATGCAAGATCTCTTTGCGATGATTATGTTGATCGATCTGAAGGATTCCAAAATCCCGTTTGACCAGCTTTCCGACAAATTCGCAGCACTCGCAAAGCAAGAGGGACTGACAATTCACATCATGCACGAAGATATTTTTAATTCTATGCACCGCATTTGACTGATACGGCGCAAAAAATGAATAAAGGAGTAAATCCATGCTCAATACCCATGATATTTTGGAAACCATTGATATGATCGACAACGAAAATCTGGACGTGCGTACGGTCACAATGGGAATTTCTCTTTTAGACTGCATTGACAGTGATGCAGACAAAGCGTGTGACAAAATCTATGATAAAATTTGCCGGTATGCAAGTAATCTTGTAAAAACCGGAGAAGATATCAGCAAAGAATATGGGATTCCGATTATCCACAAACGAATCTCTGTCACCCCAATTGCGATGGTCGCAGGAGCCTGCCCCGGCGTAAATCCTGTCCGCTATGCCAAAGCACTTGACCGGGCTGCAAAAGAAGTCGGCGTTAACTTTATCGGCGGCTACTCTGCGCTGGTTCACAAAGGATTCGGCCCCGGTGACTATGCGCTGATCGAAAGTATTCCCGAAGCACTCTCCGAAACGGAACTCGTCTGCTCCAGCGTGAATATCGGCACAACCAAAGCCGGCATCAACATGGATGCAGTCGCAAAGATGGGAAAAGTAGTCCGCGAAACTGCAGAGCTTACTGCCGACAGAGACTGCATCGGCGCCGCAAAACTTGTTGTCTTCTGCAACGCTCCGGAGGACAATCCCTTTATGGCTGGTGCTTTTCACGGAGTAGGCGAACCGGACTGTGTCATCAACGTTGGTGTTTCCGGTCCAGGCGTTGTACGTGCAGCTCTGCATAAATGTCCAGATGGTGATTTAACCGAAGTGGCGGATATTATTAAAAAGACTGCATTCAAAATTACCCGCATGGGGCAGTTGGTTGCACTGGAAGCCAGCCGCAGACTTTGCGTTCCCTTTGGAATCGTAGATTTGTCTCTTGCTCCCACACCGGCAGTCGGAGACAGCGTCGCACATATTCTTGAAGAAATGGGCCTGGAGCGCTGCGGTGCTCACGGAACAACCGCTTGTTTGGCGCTTTTAAACGATGCTGTGAAAAAAGGCGGCATTATGGCAAGTTCTCATGTAGGCGGTCTTTCCGGTGCATTTATCCCGATCACTGAAGATGCAGGAATGATCGACGCCGCCCGCTGCGGTGCGCTCTCGATTACGAAATTGGAAGCAATGACAGCTGTTTGCAGCGTAGGACTTGATATGATTGCTATTCCCGGTGATACCCCCGCCGAAGTGATTTCCGCTATCATTGCAGACGAAGCCGCTATCGGCATGGTCAACCTAAAAACAACGGCTGTTCGGTTAATCCCCGCCATCGGTAAAAAAGTCGGTGATGAACTTAACTTTGGCGGTCTCTTAGGCAGCGGACCTGTGATGGAATTAAATTCCTATTCTCCTGCCAAGCTGATTGCACGCGGCGGTCGAATTCCCGCTCCTATGCAAAGCCTTAAAAATTAATTTTGAATTTTATCAAGTGGAAGATTCATCTTTTTAAGAGTCGAAATTTGTAACATGCAAAAAAATAAGATAAATTCTAAGCTTTTTGTTTTCGTTGTAGAATTTTTAGATCAATTTTGCATACGTGTTTCTTGATTCTGCATTTTGAAGAAAATTTATTGATGATATCTACCAAATTTGAAAAAGATTTTTGTAAGATTTGTGAATGTTTTTCTTGAATTTTGATTGTAATTGTACTATGATTCTGTCTTAGTAAGTGATAAAAAACCTAAATTTACATTTTATAGGCTTTTCAAAATAGATGCTGTTAATCTTTTCCCGGAAAACATCTGTTTTCCGGGATTCATGCCGTTTTAGGAGGTGTATCTATGGAAAACTTAATTGACCAAATCGTAAAAATGGATCAGCAGGCTCAAAAGATCACCGATCTTGCACAAAAAGAAAAGCTTCAAGCTACCAATGATGTTGCTAAGCGCCGAGAAGAAATTCGGGATGCTTATTTAAAGGAAGCAAGAGAACGCTTACACAAAAATGAGCCTCAAGAACGTAAACTGGCTGAAGAAAAATGGAAAGTAACCGAGCAGAAGCAAGCGGTTCTGCGAGAAAAGATGGAAGATGTTTACCATCAGAATTATGATGGTTGGGTTCAGAAACTGGTCAGCCGTGTATTGGAGGGAT
>DHOF01000006.1 GCA_002411615.1 Ruminococcaceae bacterium UBA5397 | reverse complement strand
TAAAACAATTTCAAAATGGGAAACACAAAAGGGGCTTCCGGATATCACACTGATAAATCCGCTGGCAGAAACGCTTGGCGTTTCGATCGGAGAACTTCTATCAGGACAATTATTTTCCAATGAAAACCGTTCTGCAAATTTAAGAAAAGGAAGCTTTTATGTTTGCCCGGTCTGCGGAAATATCATTTATGCGGTTGGAAACGGTTCTTTTCATTGCTGTGGAATTGCGCTTCCGCCTTTGGAAGCCGAAGTGATTGATTCAGAACATTCTTTAAAAGCGGAACGAATAGAAGATGAATATTTAATTTCATGCCATCATCCGATGGAAAAGGAGCATTATCTTTCTTTTTTTGCTTATCTTTCTGCCGGGCAGCTTCAAATGACAAAGCTCTATCCAGAGCAAAATGCCGAAGCACGTTTTAAAATTCGCGGACATGGAACCTTTTATGCTTTCTGCAACCGACATGGGCTTTTTTCTATTACTGTCTAAAATAATAATAAAAAAGAAGCCTAAAATCTTACAAAAAGATTTTAGGCTTCTTTTTTACCAGTTGATGTTTTCTTTATGCAAAGCGGACTCTAATTTTTTCTCATCTCCGTCAAACAAATAGCCGCACATTCCAAACTGTTTCCCTGTTTTTAGGTTTTGCTCACAATCATCAATAAAGAAGCATTCCTTAGGATCCAGATGATAACGATCAAAGAGGATCTGATAAATCTGCGGCTCCGGCTTTACCTGCTGAACATCTGCAGACATAACCGCTCCATCAAAATACTGTAGCGCCGGAAGGCGATGCGCATAAACATGAAGGCGCACCCCCGTATTGCTGAGCAGATAGAGATGATAACCTGCCTCATGAAGCTTGACCGCCAGCAGATTAACGCTCTCAATCGGGCGTGTATAATTCTGCCACCCATAAAAAAGTGCACTGGCCTCCTGATGAAGACGCTTAGGCAACTTTTGAAGCATCTTTTTTAAAGCTTCCCGTTCCGTGATAAGGCCATGATCCAGATCAAGCCATTCCTGCCCGCCAAATAGAGCCGTTAACACCATATCCTGATCTTCTTCACTGTGCAAAAATGCTTTTACATAGTCCTGCGGATTATAGTCCAGCAGTACATTTCCCATATCAAAAATTATATTTTTAATCATATGAAATCCCCCTATTTTACAGATTCAGTCTATAAAACGGCTACTAAAACTGCGTGTGGAAAGTATACCATATTCTTCTAAGAAACGCAAAAGACTAATCTCCAAAATGAGATTAGTCTTTTGCATCTTTTGATCATCGCAAAGGCACCAATTAAGAAAACAAATTCTCTTTACAGTCTCCCAACAAAAGCTGCAAATTGTTTTCTGACTGCCAGCCAATGACGCTCCCTATGATAGCTGCTTCCAATATCAGACAAAAGCAAATTTAAATTATTAATCTTCATCGGCCGCTTTCAAATGGCCTGTATTTTCAATTTCAGAAATCATATCAATTCGTACCTGATGGCGCCCACCCTCATATTTTGCTCCAAGCCATTCATCAACAATCATTTTTGCTGTTTCGATTCCAATAACACGGGCACCAAATGCAATAATATTGGAATTATTATGCTGCTTAGAAAGCTTTGCAGAATAAGGTTCGCTGCAAACACATGCACGAATGCCCTTTACTTTGTTTGCTGCCAAAGAAATTCCGACTCCGGTTCCGCACATCAATACGCCGCCGTCTACCTTTCCAGACGCTACCAGCTTTGCTACTTTATATCCGCTGATCGGATAATTAAAGCGCTCAGTGCTGTTCGTGCCAACATCGATCACTTCAATCCCTTTTTCTTCCAGATAAGCTTTTATTTGATTTTTCATCTCAACTGCAACATGATCATTTCCAATTGCTAATTTCATAATTGCCTCCGATTACAATTAAATTTCATGAAACGACAGCTTTCATTTTACAACTTCTTTATAAATAATTCAAATCCTGCATGCGCTTCTGTGCATAAATTGCGGCACCTACGACCCCATTTTCCTGATTTGGCCTCGAATAGCGAATATCCAAAGTCTTTTCGGGATATGGCTTTCTAGCAAAACGGTGCACTCCTTTTTCGAAAAGTTCCCGTGGAAAATCTCTCATCTGCAAAAGCCCACCGCCAATGATCAGGCAGTCGGGATCAAACAGATTTGCTTCCGCAGCTACCGTCTGAGCCATTCCTGTTAGAAACTCTTTCATAGTAGAAGTATCCATTTTCGTTGCAAACAATTCATGAATTGGCGTATCCGGAAACTCTTGTTTCTGAATCCGTTCCAAAGCAATTCCTGAAACAAGTGTCTCCAAACAGCTTTCATTTCCACACATACAGATCCTATGGTTCCCATAGACGGGTAAATGCCCCAGCTCCGAAGCAACCCCATTATGGCCCAACAAAATTTTCCCATCCACCATCACCGAATTCCCGATTCCGGTGCCAAAATAAATTCCAGCGACACAGCCTTGATCAGCGACCCCTAAATCTTCCAGATCAAAAAGCAAAAGGTCATTGACATCGCGATTAATAAAGGCCGGTATTTTTAAAGCTTTTTCCAGCACATCCACAATCGCCAGATTATCTGAAATGCAGCTAATATTGGGGGTCTGCACAACAACGGTTCTTTCTCTATTGATGGTAGAGGGAAAACCAATCGAAACGGCTTTCGGCATTTTTCCTTCGATATGGCGGTCACAATAATTTTTGATACAATCCGCCAATTTCTGAGCAGGATCACACTCAGCCCCAAAGATTTCTCTGGTACTCAGTCGCTCAAAAGCGGTCAATTCCAACGCATCATTCACCAATCCAAGCCGCATATTGGTACCGCCGATATCAATTCCGAGCACAAGCTGCTCTGTAATTGTCATGGTACCTCCCCCATTCATAGACATTTTACTCCAGTTTCCTTTTGGAAATTCTCTTTTGCTTTCTGACAGGCTGTTTCCAGATTCGGATCCAGGCTAAAGAGTCCGGATGAACCAAGCACAAAAACATCCGCTCCCGCTTCATACAAACGCTGAAACGTTTTTTGGTTACAGGAACCGTCAATCATAATCTGATAGTGCCACCCGTTTTTCTCACGCAGCTCTTTCGCTTCTCTGATTTTATCGAGCATTTCCTCGATAAACGGCTGTCCTGCGAATCCAACGTCTACCGTCATTAAAGTTAAAACGTCAATGCGATTAAGATAGTGTTTGCAATAAGAGAGAGGGGTTGCCGGGTTCAGCGTTACGCCTAACTTACAGCCAACCTGTGCAATATGGTTGAGAGTCCGAAAGCAATCCGTATTCATTGTTTCTGCATGCGGACTGATCATTGCGGCTCCAGCCTCTGCGCAGGCATCAATCCAATCATTTGGATTTGTTGTCATCAAATGCACATCCATCGGCTTTTTCGCCATGCGGGAACATGCACGCATAAAGTCCGGACTGAGGGTAATGTTTTTACAATAATGACCATCCATAATATCGATATGATATCCATCCATATTGGAATCTAAAATTTTAATCTGGTTTTTCATATCCAGAAAATCCATACACATTAAGCTAACTGAAAATTGAGGTCTCATTTTTCTTTTTCCTCCAGAGTTTTTACTTATTTTGAAAAATCAGCTTTTGCGGCTTGCTCCGAAGAAACGATCCAACGTTACTGCGATGATCAGCAGGCAGCCCATCGCCAATTGCTGATAATAGCTGGAAACGCCCACCATATTGAGGCCGTTGTTGATAACACCAATAATTAAACCACCAATAATCACCTTCGGAATTTTGCCAATTCCACCGAAGAAAGAAGCACCGCCGATGATGACAGCTTCGATTGCATACGTTTCGTAACCAGTACCCGCATTCGGCTCTGCTGCTGCAAGTCGTGCAATGTTGACCATTCCAGCTAAAGCTGCACAAAGTCCGGAAATTGCAAAAGCAATGATCGTATGTTTTTTAACTGTAATGCCGGCATACCATGCAGACTGTGTGTTTCCGCCTAATGCATAGAGGTTACGGCCAGACTGACATTTTACGGTAAAGAAAGTCAAAACAGCTGCTGCAACCAATGCGACAATGATCGGGACTGGAACTACACCGAAAAGTTTTCCGCCAATACTGGTAGAAAATGAGGCCGGTAAACCGGATACCGCACGCGCATCTGTAACGATATAAACAAGGCTGCGAAGGATTGCCTGTGTGCCCAAAGTGATGATGAAAGGAGGAAGACCCGTTGCCGTCACCAAAACGCCGTTGACTAGTCCAACAAAAAGGCCAAAGAAAACAATGCCGACTAGAATGGCCAACCATGGATCGAATCCTGCATTAATCATCAATTTTGCGGTCATTGCGCCGGAAAGCGCCATAATCGAACTGACACTCAAATCAATTCCGCCAAGCAAAATAGCAAAAAATTCTCCAAGACCCAGAAGAATCGTAATGGAACTTTGCTCCATAATTTTGACTAGATTTCCTGTCGTCAGAAAACTGGAAGGCCGCAATGCTCCAAATACAACGATCATGATCGCAAGAATCGTAATCGTACTGTAGCGATCCCAGTAATCGCTGAAAGTGAATTTCTTTTTTTCAATCGTCTTCGTTTTCAACTTACTTTCCTCCCGTTATTATGCCATCTCGCTGGTGGCTGCCTTTGCCAGCTTTTCTTCCGTCGCTTCTGCAATATCATAACTGCCTGTAATTCGACCGTTTGCCATAATGATAATCCGGTCACACAGTCCCAACAGCTCCGGCATTTCACTGGAAACAACGATTACACCGATCCCGTTATCTGCGAGTTTGCGCATTAATTTATAAATTTCACTCTTGGTTCCGACATCAATTCCTTTTGTCGGCTCATCAAAAATTAAAACCTTTACATTAGCAGCCATCCATTTGCCCAGGATCACTTTTTGCTGATTCCCACCTGAAAGCTGCGAGGTCAGCTGCTCACGCGAAGTCCACTTAATTCGAATCGCTTCATGCTCCTCGTCCGCCATCTTTTTCTCTTCTGATTCATTAGTCAGTCCGATTAAGCCATCCAATTTAGATTCTTTTAGCTGCCGCGCGATCGCGATATTTCGCTGATTGCTGAAATTTTGGAAGAATCCGGTCTCACGCCGGTTTTCCGTTACCATCCCGATTCCGTTTCTCAAAGCGTCATAAGGATTTTTAATTTTTAATTTTTTGCCATTCAAAAAAATATCGCCGGAAATTTTTGGTGCAGCTCCATAAACCGCACACATTGTCTCACTGCGGCCTGCTCCGACCAATCCTGAAAAGCCTAAAATTTCGCCTTTTCTAAGATCAAAAGAAATATTCTCGACTAAATGATCTTTACGGGTAAGATTTTTGCAGGAAAACATCACATCGCCGAACTGATAATGCTCTTCCGGCAAATGCTGATAGGTTCCTTTAATCTCACGGCCAACCATCTTTCGGATCATGTCATCGGTTGTCAGATCAGAAACATTGTAAGTCCCTACATATCCACCATCTTTTAAGATCGTAATTCGGTCCCCAATTTCTGAAATTTCGGAAAGCTTATGGGAAATAAAAACGACTCCGCGGCCCTCTGCCTTTAATTGGCGGATAATCGTAAAGAGCTTTTGCACTTCATCCTCTGTAAGGGAGGACGTCGGTTCGTCCATTACGATCACCCTTGCGTTGAATGCAATTGATTTTGCAATTTCGACCATTTGCTTTTCACTGATGCTCAAATCTCCTACATTAGTGGTCGGCGTACAATGGGAAAGATTCACTTTTTTAAGTAACTCTTTTGTCTTTGCATTCATTGTCGCATAATCAACGACAGAGGCAGGGCCCACCTTTTTCATCGGCAGCCGCCCCATAAATAGATTTTCACGAATATCAAGCCAGTTAACGACACTCAGTTCCTGATAAATAATGCTAATTCCGCCTTCGGACGACAAATGCGGAGTCAGCTTGTCATACTCTTTTCCGTTAAGTACAATACTTCCTTCATCTGGCTTATAAGCGCCGCTAAGCACCTTCATCAAAGTTGATTTTCCTGCACCATTTTCTCCAAGTAAAACATGCACCTCGCCGGGACACACATCAAAATTAATCTTGTTAAGTGCTACAACCCCTGGAAAACGCTTGGTTATATCCTTCATTTGAACAATTGGTTCCAAACGTATTCTCTCCTTTCAAAGTAAAATCCGAGTCTAAAGATTCGGTTCGGCCAGACGCTGTCAGCAGGGCAGGCACTTCAAAATTCTGCTTTTTCTGCAGTGCCTACCGCTCACAGCGCCTGCTGCAATTCCTTGCAGAGGCGCCGTTTGCAATGCTTCTTAAAAAATAATCTTACTTTTTGAGATACTGAGAAGCATTATCCTTGGTAATCAGAATTGCATCAATGCTGTAAACCGGAACATCTGCACCAACTTGGGGCTTTGCATCTTTCTGAACAGCCTCAGCCAGCAGATCAAGTCCCTTTGCGCCGACGGAAGCAGGATCCTGTGCAACAGTAGCTGCGAGTTTACCATCCGCTACAGACTGGATTGCATCGTCATTGCCATCGGTTCCGCAAACCTTGACGTTCTTTCCGGAAGCCTCAACAGCTTCCTGAACGCCCATTGCCATCGTATCATTGCAGCAATAAATTGCTTTCAGATCCGGGTGAGCAGTGATATAGTTGGTTGCAACATCATATGCCTTGGTACGATCCCAATCAGCAGGCTGGCTCTCTACAATTTTCAAACCGGCTGCTTCAAAAGCGGCTTTTGCACCATCGCGGCGATTTTCGCCAGAAACGGCACCAGCTTTGCCTTCGACGATAGCGACTTCGCCGGAACCGCCGATTTGCTTAATGAGGTTTTCTGCACCCATCTTGCCGACTGCTTTATTATCGGTTGCGACATAAGCATAGCAAGAACCGCCTAACTTAGAAAGTGCATCCATGTTGATTTTTTCATCAATATCAACGATCTTAATTCCCTTAGAAGTTGCATCTGCAATCGCGTTATTGAGGTTTACATCGGAAATTGGAGCAACGCCGATTGCTTTGTAAGTTCCTTTGGAGATTGCGTTTTCAAGCAAAGAAACCTGACCTTCGACATCATCCTCTGTATTCGCGGCATAAATGTCAACTTTGACGCCGAGTTTATCAGCTTCTACCTGAATTCCATCACGCATGCTCTGCCAGAACTGGCTGGACAGAACTTTCAGAACAACTGCATACTGAGCTTCTCCTGAAGCGGCTGCAGTGCTGGCAGCAGAACCGGATGCTGTTGCAGAGGCTGTGGATGATGAGCTGGACGACCCGCAGGCTGCCATGCTCAGGCTCATTGCAGCGGCCATAACTGCTGCAATAAAAGCTTTCATTTTTTTCATACTAAACTTCCTCCTAAATTTTGTTCCGATACAAACTCGGATATTTTCGGGAAACCATAAAATGTAATCGATTTCCCACTTTCATTTACAATATACTATTGTGCCAAATATAAGTCAATACATGAATTTTTTTTCGGATGAATGTTGAGTAATCGTTTGCGCAATTTGTACAAATTGCTCATTGTGAAAGATAAAGCAATCATAATCAAGCTACAAATTGAACAAAACTCCCTGATTTTGGAAAAAATCAGGGAGTTTTTGATTCTTTATTTAATTAAGCAATCGATCAATTCGGGCGGCAAGTTGAATTTCGCACCGTTAAGCTCACTGGAAGACGATAATGATGATGAATTTGTTTTCTATCGTGCATCATCTCAAAAAGAAGCTTTGCAGCCATCCGAGACATCTGGTCGATATCCTGATGCACACTGGTGATTCCAGGGCCACAAGCTGCCGCTATTTGGCAGTCATCAAACCCGGTTACTAAAATATCCTTTGGAACCTCTAATCCACGCTCACGCAAAGCAATCACAGCGCCGGCAGCCAATGTATCTGTAGTTGACATAATTCCATCGAACTTTGCTTCCCGATCCAGCATAAATAAAATAGATTCTCTGGCTTCCTCCATAGAAACAGCTTTTAGATTAATACACAAAGAGCGTTCCTCTTTAATCTTGAATTCGTTCAATGCACGCCGAAATCCACAATATCGAGCAAACTGGTTGGAATCATTCCCTAAGCTCTTCAGAATCAAAATATGGCGGCATCCGGATTGAATCAGTTCTCTTGTTGCGAGATATCCACCCTCTTCATTATCAGATTCAATCATCACTTCTTCTTTGTCCTGACTATTGGAAGGGCGATCCACATAGACGACCGGCAAATCTCCAAGCTCCTCATAATTTCTCATTCCCGAAATCAGCACAATCCCGCTGACATTTTGTGCTGTTAAAGACTGAATGTGTTTACTTTCCAGCTCTTCGGATTCGTTTGTGTTGCAGATCAAACAGGAATATCCTCTTCGAAATAAATCCATCTCCAGATGGAGGACCAGATTTGCAAAATGCGGGTTTGTAATATCCGGTACAATGATTCCTACTACGCGGGTACGGCTGGTTCGCAGTCCTTTTGCACTCATATTCGGGATATAATCGTTTTCTCGGATCACACGGCGCACACGTTCTTCCGTTTCTCTTGAAAAGCGACCATTCTGATTGATCACACGCGAAACGGTTGCCGTAGAAACGCCGGCCAATTTGGCAATTTCTTTAATACTTTTTGCTTTTTCCATGACGGCTTCCTCTTTCTTTTATCATACCTAAATATCATACTGATTCGCGCGTAGTTTTGCAAGACACTTTTTCAGATAAAATTGTGGCCAGAAATTTGATTTCTGGCCACAAAAACCAATCTTTCAGTAAGAAACGACCTTAGTTCCATATGGAATATTATCATAAATCCATTTCGCATTTTCCAATCTTAATCGGACACATCCATGTGAAAGTGCCATTCCAACCCGATTATCCATCGGATAATCGGGCGTTGGATACTGATAATACAAAGTGGAATGGAATAGAAAATCCCCACAAAACTGCGTATAGTAAAAACATCTTGCAGAGCCTGAATCAAAATAATATCCCTTAGACGACGTAGAAAATTCCCCAGTAATCGTAGGGGTTCCCGGCGCTCCATTTGCGCAGTCCCATGTATAAAGGCGATTCCAGTTTCCGGACCATCCATAAAATACGGAAACTTTATGAGCACTCGTATTGACAAGAATCAAATAATTGGTATCACTGCTATACCCTTGTGCCCGCCCTTCCATCTCTGCAATTTCGGGCGGTACATCCATCAAAACGCCATCATTATCCGCATAATAAATGGTACCGCCGGGGGCACGATAAGTTCCGCGTACTTCATATCCGGTATCTTCTCGGCCGTAATACTTTTTCCCATCCGCTGTAAACGGCCCAATTATGGCACCGGGATGTCCTGGAACGGCAGAATCATTCAGATAATAGCGCTGCAGGGTTCCGTTATCATATTCCGACGTGATAAGCCATCCGGTTGTTTCCTGCAAATGACCATTTTCATCCGCAAAGAACATCTGTCCGCTAATTACTTTTTTCCCTCTTAAAACATGGCCTTCATCTGGAATTCCATAATAGGAATATCCATCTAAATCAAAGAATCCTATTTTAACGGTCGAATAATTTCCCGTTGGATTTTCCAAATAATAGCGCTCTGTAACCCCATCGTATTGGCTCGTCTCAAGCCATCCGGTTTGAGTCAGCAAGGTTCCATCACTCTGGGCAAGATAGAACTTTCCATCTGGT
>DHOF01000115.1:405-3671 GCA_002411615.1 Ruminococcaceae bacterium UBA5397 | reverse complement strand
CATATTCTGACTCATAAACCGTTCTCCTTTATGATAATCATCGCATTTTGCCGGTCAAAACCCGGCCGCGCGGATTCAGAAGCTCCAAGCCCTTCGGCCCAGAGAATTTCCCCTTCTCGTTCCAGCAAAATGGAATTTTCCCGCAGATAAGGCGGAATATGTGCTTCATTCATCATTCGGCGCAGCGGTTTTGAAATTCCTCTTCCCGCTGGACGAAAGCGATCGCCCTCCAACCGGGTCCTTACTACAGTATTCTTGCTAATTGTAGCATAATTCAGCAAATTAAAAAAGAACAAATTATGAAATTTCGAATCATTTTTCAGTTCTTTCTGAGAAATTTCCAGCACCAAAAGTCGTCTTCCATCCGGAAGAACCGTCTCTGGAAAAGACAAAGGAACAGAAAACCTTTGTTTTTTAGGCTCCCCAAAAAACAGCATTCCCTGCTGGACCTCTGCATGGAGACCTCCTGTCAGCGTGATTTTTCCACCTTTTTGAAGAAGAAAATCCAAATTTAAAAGATGATCGGCAGAAAGTTCTCCCGCACCATTCTTTTTTGCAGCCAGAAAAAGCGCGCGCAGCCGCACTGGACGCGGCTGTTTTCTCAAGCTCGAAGTTTCCCATCCAGGGCCGCATGCCGCTTGCTTTAAAGAGCTTTTTGCCATCTCAAAAAGGCAATCGTCGTCTTCCCGCAGGCGAAAGGCAGCTCCCAAAACTGCAGTTTCCACCTTTGGATTTAATGTTTTTAAAACCGGAATCACCTGCTGACGAATTTTATTCCGGGAAAAATCGAGATCCCGATTCGTCTCGTCCTCACAATAGGACAAGTGATACCAATTACAATACGCTTCAATTTCTTCTCTTGTCAAGCACAAAAATGGCCGCACAATCTGCTCATGAACCGGAGAAATCCCCGAAAGGCCTCTTGCTCCGGCCCCACGGCAAAGGTGCATCAAAACCGTTTCTGTCTGATCCGAAGCCGTATGTGCTGTCGCGATGACGGCTCCTCCGTTTTCGTTTGCCAGACGTCTAAAAAACGTATAACGAACATATCGGCCGCATGCTTCCAAACCCTCTTTGCGCTTTTTAGCAAGGGCCGCCACATCTTCATGCAAAACTTTACAGGGAACTGCCCATTTTTGGCAGCATTCCTTGACAAAGGCTTCATCGTGATCGGCATTTTCTCCCCGCAGTCCATGATTAACATGCGCTGCAATTAGGGAAAGATTCCATTTTTTCGCATGATTATTTAAAAAATGCAGCAATGCAGTTGAATCTGCTCCCCCTGAAACGCCTACAATTACAGTTCTACCTTTGGGAAACATTTTTTCTGAAATCACCAACTGCTCAACTTTCTGTTCAATAAGCAAAATCTCCGCTTTTTGAGCGGAGATCAAATCATGATTCATTGCGCACTACCTCCTGTGCAGTAAAGCGCATAAATTCGCCCTGCCAATGCAGAGGAACCGCGCGCGTCTCACCATGACGGTTCTTTGCAACAATACATTCGCCGCTGTTAACATCGCTGTCGGGGTCGGGCGCTTGAGAATTCTCCTGATTGGCATAATATGCTTCTCGATACAAAAACATAACAATATCAGCATCCTGTTCAATTGAGCCGGAATCACGCAGATCGGACAGCATCGGCCGATGATCAGTTCGCTTTTCGCTGTCACGAGAGAGCTGTGACAGACAGATAACCGGAACATTGAGTTCCTTTGCCATAACTTTAAGGTTTCGGGTGATCTGGGAAATCTCCTGCACTCGGTTATCAATATGCTTTCCGCCGGACATCAGCTGCAAATAGTCGATAATAACCAGGTCAACGTCCCTCAGACGGCGAAGCTTAGACTTCATCTCGGAAACGGTAATGCCTGCATTATCATCAAAATACATCTGGGTTTTATTGAGAATATCACCGGCTTCAATAATCCGCACCCATTCATCATCCGCCAGCTTGCCGGTACGTAATTTCACGCCCCCCACCATCGCTTCGGTGGAAAGCAAACGAGAAACCAACTGTTCTTTTGTCATCTCCAAAGAGAAAAAGGCGACTCTTTTTTGGCATTTAACCGCCGCATTGCGCGCAATATTAAGTGCAAAGCTGGTTTTGCCCATACCGGGCCTTGCGGCAATAAGAATCAAATCGGTTCGATTGAGCCCCGTAATGGTATCGTCCAGTGCTTTGATGCCGGTTGGAATCGCACGGAACTGATCTTTATCGGGAGAATTAAGCAAATCCAGACGATCAAAAGTCTGCATGAGGATTTCGCTGATTTTCTGCAGTCCCTGCATGTTTTTGCCCTGCCGAATATCAAAAATGCGCTGTTCTGCCGCATCCAGCAAAGTATCTGAATCGGCGCTGCCGGCTCCCGCCTCTTCCAAAATCTCTCTCGCTGCAAGAATCAGAGAGCGGACATCATATTTATCTCGGATAATCTTCGCATAGCTTTCCACATTATTGACGGAAGGCACTAGCTCCATCATCTGCAAAAGATAAGTCTTGCCATCTGCCTCATCAAAATTTTCTGTGGCTTTTAGCTTTTCGAGCACCGTTACAAAGTCAATCGACTGCCCTAAAGAAGCCATGTCAAGCATAGCTCCATAAATCAGGGCATTATTAGACTGATAAAAATATTCCGGCCTAGGAAGAAAATCCATCACTCGGTCAAGGCAGGAAGAATCCAGCAGAATCGCACCAAGAACAGACTGTTCTGCTTCAGGGCTAAACGGTAGATTCAGCCCACTATAGGAATTTGCAGTCTCAGCCATCAAAATTCTCCCTTTCTTTCTCGTATGGAATAAAAGCGACCGCAAACGAAAAGTTCGTCCGCGATCACCTCAGTATCATTTTTGTTTAAGCTTCTGATACAACAATATAAATTTTTGCAGAGACGCCATTATAAAGCTTGATCTCGCAATTATAAGTGCCAAAAGCTTTAATTTCTGTATCGAGAACAATTTTTCTCTTATCAGCAGTTACATTATAATCTTTCTGGAGCTTTTCTGCAATTTCTTTTGCAGTAACCGAGCCAAAAAGTCTACCTCCCTGGCCGGCTTTCGCAGTGATCTTTAAGCTTTTTCCGTTCAAAAGTTTTGCCGCCGCTTCTGCATTTTCTGTTTCTACCGCAATCTTGTGGGCTTTAGAAGCTTCCGCGTTGCGAATTTCGTTCATCGCCTCTGCGTTTGCTTCTTTTGCTAATTTGTGGGGAAAAAGATAATTACGGGCATATCCGTCGCTTACATTTACCAGTTCCCCTTTTTTCCCG
>DHOF01000115.1:0-216 GCA_002411615.1 Ruminococcaceae bacterium UBA5397 | reverse complement strand
TTTACCAGTTCCCCTTTTTTCCCGTGAGATTTTATATCTGCCAACAAAACAACCTTCATCAAAAAGCCCTCCTATTTTTTCTGAATCGTTCCGCGGCCGATCCCGGCGCGCAAAATTTCTATTAGCTGGCTGCGTACTTGTTCCACCGTCGCATCTTTCATTTGTGCCCCCGCCATGGTCAAGTGACCGCCGCCGCCCATTGCCTCCATCACAAGC
>DHOF01000049.1:5341-5700 GCA_002411615.1 Ruminococcaceae bacterium UBA5397 | reverse complement strand
ACTGAAACGCATTGTAGAGAGAAGAGAACTTGTTTTTCAGATCATCTTCGGTATATCCTGCAATCTCGAAGGCTTTCTTCATGATTTCCAAATCATGGTTGCGCACAGCACCGGAAGAAAGCTCTACACCATTGCAGACAATATCATACTGATAGGCGAGAATATCTTCCGGAGCTTTATGAAGAAGGTCGTCCATACCGCCTTGCGGCATAGAGAAGGGATTGTGAGTGAAAATATATTTTCCGGTTTCTTCGTCGATTTCGTACATTGGAAAATCAACGATATAGCAAAGTTCATAGCGGCTTTCGTCGATCAGATGCAGACGTTCGCCGAGTTCTGTGCGAATCTGGCCTGCCAGT
>DHOF01000049.1:4782-5093 GCA_002411615.1 Ruminococcaceae bacterium UBA5397 | reverse complement strand
ACGCTTGATCATTTCTGCACGCTGCTCTTCGGTTAAAAACTTATCGATTGGGCCCTTAAAGGAGCCGTCTTCCATTGCCTCAATATAACCAAGGCCTTTCATGCCGATAGAAAGAGCAAACTTCAGCATCTGCTCAAAAAAGCTGCGGGACTGTTTAACGCAGTCGGGGACTGTGATGGATCGCACGCATTTGCCGCGGAACGGTTTAAAGGAAGTCTCTTTAAAGAGATCAGAAAGATCAACAATCAGGAGCGGGTTACGCAGGTCTGGTTTGTCTGTACCATAGCGCAGCATGCTTTCCTCATAGGGAA
>DHOF01000049.1:0-4455 GCA_002411615.1 Ruminococcaceae bacterium UBA5397 | reverse complement strand
CCGGAAACCATCAAAAGCTGCTTAAAAATCTGCGGGGCCTGCGGCAGCGCATAAAATTTTCCCTGATGTTTGCGGCTTGGAATTAAATAATCTCGGGCACCTTCCGGAGAAGAAGCAGAGAGAATCGGAGTTTGCAGTTCCAAAAATCCGAGCTCTGTCATTCGCTGACGGAGATAGGAAATGATTTTACTGCGCAGGATAATGTTGTCGTGCACTTTTGGATTGCGCAGATCCAAATAGCGGTATTTTAGACGTACGTCTTCTTTTGTGTCGCGACTCTGAGAAACTTCAAAAGGAAGATTCGGCAAGCATTTTCCGAGGACGGTAAGACTATCCACTTTGATCTCTACGGTACCCGTTGGAATCTTTGGATTAACGGTATCCTCATCTCGGACAATTACAGTTCCAAAAGCGGTAAGACTGCATTCCTTATTGACTTCCTTGAGCATTTCTTCATCGTGGACAACAATCTGTACAACGCCGCTTTGGTCGCGCAGATCTAAAAATTGAACACCGCCGTGGTCACGAATGTTTTCTACCCATCCGGCAACACGAACCTGTTTTCCAATTTCGGATTCCAGAATTTCACCGCAAGCGTGAGTGCGATATTTGTTTTGGCAGATCATCTATTCTTACTCCTCATGCTGATTTATTTGCCTACATATTGTAGCATTTTCTTTTGTAAAATATTTCATAGATACTTATTATACTATGAAAAAAATCTTCAATCAAGGTTTTTTCAGGATAACAAGAGGAAAAGGAGCTTCTTTTTGACTGTTTCTATCCATAAAAAAGAAAAACGTTTGATTATTTATACAAAATTTTGTTCCATGCACGCCCCAGTGCTTTTACAGCAGGGATAATTTCTTCTTGAGGAATGCCTGCAAAACTTAGAAGAATCGTTCCATTTTGCCCGGGAAGGACCCGGACGCTTTCGGTTGCCGCAAGTTCTACAAGACGCGGAACAGAAGGGGCATTTTTTAGCCGGATCACCGCATAGAGTGGAATTTCCTGCAATGAAATATCAACAAAATCCCCAAACTGTGTTTTTAAAGACTGCTGTAAAAGCTCACTCTTTTGTGCATAAACATTTCTTAGCCGCCGCAGATGACGCTGCATCTGACCGCTCTTAATATAGTCGGAAAGAGCAAGCTGCTCAATACGGGAAGCAGTTTGATTATAATGCCCGACTCGTTCCAGGTAGGTGGGCAGCAGTGCTGAGGGAAGTACCATGTAACTAATTCGTACACTGGGGAGCAGAAGCTTTGAAAAAGAACCGAGATAGATGACTTTGCCGTCGTTTCCCATTCCCTGCATCGCGCCGATCGGACGGGCACGATAGCGCAGTTCTCCATTGTAGTCGTCCTCGATAATTAAGCCGCCGGTTTCTTTTGCCCATTGAAGAAGTTCCTGCCGACGCAAAAGAGGAATTGGCTGACCAGATTGCGGACGGCTGGAGGGGGTCACATATAATAAACGAACACCGCTTTCATAAAGATCAGAAATTTTCGGACCGTTTTTATCTGCAGAAAGCTTGATTACGCCGATTCCACAGTCTGAAAAGACCTGTTCAGCCTGTAAAAAACCGGGAGATTCCATTGAGACGGCACCAATTTTTCCCTGCAGAAGTCCGCAGAGCAGATACAAAAGCGGCTGTGTACCGGCACCGATTACAATTTGTTCGGTATTACAGATCACACCGCGTGCTTCATAGGTATAGTCTCGCAGAGCCTCCCGCAGGGGGAATTCTCCTTGATGCGCTCCGTAACGGATCAGGACTTCCTCACGATTCAGATGATCCCTGATATGTCTGCGCCAAGCTTTAAGGTCGGCACAGTCACTGTCCACGGATTCCGCACCAAAATTGTAACGATAAAAAGGGACAGAGGGAGTATCAGAAAGGATGGGCGGCTTTACAGGCTTTTGCCTGCCTGCCGCCAACACATAATAGCCGCTTTGCGGCTTTGCTTTGAGATAACCTTCTACACAGAGCTGTTGATAAGCAGCTTCGACTGTAGTACGGCTCAGAGAGAGATCCTCACACAAAACGCGGATAGAAGGGAGCTTTTGCCCCGGACGAAGTGCTCCATTTGCGGTTGCCTGTTTAATTTGATCGTATAATTGCTGATAGAGCGGAACTTCTCCATTGCGCTTTAGTTTCATATTGTCATAAAACATTTTTTCACCTGCAAACTGTGCATTCCGTTTTTTTAAAAATTGTAGCTTTCTTAAAGCACAGTTACCGCATATAATAATACCATTCTAGTAAGGGGAAGTAAAGAACCAAAACGGGAAATGAGGGAGAACAACATGGGACAACATGTACAAACACAAAAGAAAACTTTAATTGGTTATGTAATGGCGGCTCTATTTGCGGTTGGAGCAGCTGTTGCGGGGAGTATGATGCAGCTTTGGCTGGCACTGCCTTTGGGACTGATCGCGGTATTCCTGCTGATTGCTTCCGTCTCCTTGAGAAATCTTCAATATAATATTACAGGAAAAGATGTGACCAGCAATCTTGCATTTACGGGATTACTTGCGGCAGTTGTTTTGGCCGGATTTTTCCTAAGCATTAAATTTCCTTTGATGGGTACGAAAGCACAGGTAGGTTTCGGGAATGTCTTTTGTGTTTTGGCAGGCCTTATCCTAGGACCGGTTTATGGAGGATTTGCAGCAGGAATCGGTGGATTCTTTTATGACCTGCTTACTGGCTGGGCAGATTCCAGTCTGGTTACTTTTGCACTAAAATTTTTGATGGCGTTTATTACAGGATTGATTACATGGGGCGTTCATGGAGATCACAAACCCACATTAAAAAGAATTATTCCGGCAGCAATCGTTGGGTCTCTTGCGCAGTGCCTGCTGTATTTGGGGCATGGCTGGCTGGAAGCGATCCTTCTTGGAAATCCGGAAGATGCGATTAAATATATTATGGGCGTAAAAGTAGCGGTGACGCTTGTAAATGCAGCGATTGCGGATGTTGTTGCAATTCCGCTTTTTGAAGCGATCCGTTCAGCACTAAAACGGAGCCATTTGGCTTTTAATCGTTAAAAATGTGATATTCACTTAAAAAAGGGCTGATTTTAAATCAGCCCTTTTTATTAAGAATTTTCTTAAAGTTTCTTTCCTCTTTTCCAGCGTTCAAAGTCTTGGAGAAACCAGATTTCTGAAGCTGTAAATTCCTGTCCATTTAAAGAATTCAGGATGCCGGCATCTGTTGAAAAATTAAATCGAAGTTTATAGGAATAGAGAGCTTGATAGGGAAGTCCAAACCGTTTGTTGATTGGATTGGTACCGTATTTTCCGTCTCCAATCAATGGATGACCAATGCTTGCAAGATGAGCGCGAATCTGATGGGTGCGGCCGGTCAGAAGTTCTACTTCCAAAAGCGAAACTTCCGGGGCTTCATCCAGCACTCGGTAGCGGGTACGAATTGTTTTTCCTTCGGGGAGCGGCTTATTACTGATATAGACACGGTTCTGAGACTCGTTTTTTTGCAGGTATCCTTCCAAAGTGTCCTCTCTTTTCTTCATATGACCATAAACAAGACATAAATATAGTTTTGTTAATTCCCGATCTTTTACTTTTTGGTTCATGATACGCAGTGATTCCGAGTTCTTTGCGGCCATTACGATGCCGCCGGTATTTCGATCAATTCGATTAATTAAAGCCGGCGCAAAGGAGTTTTCTCCTCTTGGGTCATATTCACCGGTAGCGTAGAGATGATGCTGTACGCGGGCAATCAGAGAATCAAAATGATAATGTTCATCCGGGTGTACGATTAGGCCTGGCTTTTTATCGAGCAGCATTAGATTTTGATCTTCATAGAGGATTTTTAGTTTATCCGGAGCTTTCAAAAAATCGAAAGGTTCTTCGGATTGCTGGAAAAATTCATCTTTCAGATACATTTCCAAGACATCGCCTTCTTTTAGGCGCGTGCTGATTTCGCATCGTTTGTGATTGAGTTTGATATCCTTTTTTCGGATACTTTTATAAAGCATGGACTGCGGCAAATTCGGATAGGTTTTTGTCAAGAATTTATCCAGCCGCTGTTCTGCATCATTTTTCTGAATGGTGACGCTTTTCATAAACTTCCTCCTCGATATTGATCGACAGAAATATTTTTATATTTTTGTAGAAATACTCTTTTATCATACCACACGAAAAAAATAAGAAAAAGGATAAAATGAGGAAAAAACTTTTCAAAAGGGAGAAATTAGGATATAATAAAAAATCAGATAGAAAATCGAATAAAGGAGCGTATAAGCGTATGATTACAGAGGCACAGATCACCGAAATATTAAAAGAGACCGGCGCCTTTCTTGAGGGACATTTTCTCTTGTCTTCCGGTAGACATTCTAACGCATACTGCCAGATGGCAAAACTGCAGCAATATCCGGCAAAAGCAGCCCAGGTTTTGGCACCCGTAGCAGAAAAGCTAAAAAAGATGAATGT
>DHOF01000035.1:2547-6224 GCA_002411615.1 Ruminococcaceae bacterium UBA5397 | reverse complement strand
TCCGCAGCTGGTCAAAACGACCGGCGTTACCGATACCATGACGGATATGATTGTTTGTACCTTGGGAGGTTTTGTGACGGCTCTTTTTTGCTGGAGATATTATAAAACAGGGAAAAAGGATTTGATGACAAAAATTCTGCTGGAGTTTGTGGAACCTGCTAATTAAATAGAAAAAAGCACTGGATTTATAATCGGGTGCTTTTTTTATAAATTCTTTTGTTGACAAGTTTACTTGTCTATGATAAAATACAAGACAAGTAAACTTGTCGTTTTTGATTGGAGGGATACGATGAATCGCAATAAAGTTTTAGAAAAAGTGCAAAATGACAAAAAACATCATCCTGACGAAAGAGAAATGCAGATTATGCAGAAAGGAAGCGGTGTTTCAGTTTTTTGCATGCTGGTTTTTGCGCTGATTTTGATGGTTGTCAAAATTTGTACCAACCAGCCTTGGTATGATCTATACAGCCTTATGTTTGTCAGCATAGCTTCTATTCATTTTTATAAAGGAATTAAATTAAAAGAAAAACATGAACTGGCATATGGAATTTTATTTGGCGCACTGGCATTTTTGGCGCTTGGGTCCGCCATTTATGAATATTTAACAATGGCGTAATTTGGAGGAAATATGAAGAGGGAAGAAATTTTAAAAAAGAGTCGGTCGGAAGACTGCGATGAGGGCAAGGAGTATATAGAAGGACGCGGCAGATATTACGGAGAGATTGTTTTTGTAATTTTAGCAGCAATTTTGATGATTTATAATTTGTTTCGCGGGCAGACAAATTACCAGGTTTTTACATTGTTTTGGGGATTTTTAGCTGCGGAAGGGTTTGGTAAATACCGGGTGGGAAAATCAAAAACAAACTTAATTGTAACAATTTTTGCTGCGGTTGCGTCAATTTGCAATTTGATTTTATCAATTATGCTACCGACGCCTTAAAAAATGAGGTGGATCTATTTTGAAAGAGGAACTCGTTTTAAAAAATCATTTAAAGGCGGCGCGTGCGGAAAAGAATCTATCTCAGAGCGAACTTGCCGCGATGGTGGGCGTTTCCAGGCAGACCATTAGCTCCATTGAGACCGGACAATTTAGTCCTACTGCAAAACTTGCGCTGGTTCTCTGTGTTGCATTAGACGTAAAATTTGAGGATCTGTTCTATTTTTAGGAATAGACAGCAAATGAAAAAGGAAGAGGGAAAAAGATGCTGGAAGTATCACATCTAACCAAACAGTACAAAAAATTAAAGGCGAACGATGACATTTCATTTACGGTCTATCCAGGTGAAATTGCGGTTTTGATCGGACCAAACGGTGCAGGAAAAAGTACGGCAATCAAGTGTATTGCAGGGCTTTTACGGTTCCATGGGAATATTACTGTTTGTGGAAATCCGAATAAAAGCACAGAGGCGAAGAAGTGTTTTGGTTATATTCCGGAATTGCCCGCCCCTATTGAAATGCTTACGGTAGAGGAACATATGGAGTTCATCGGCAGGGCATATCGGGTAGAAAACTGGAAAGAAAAATCAGATCACTTGTTGGAACGGCTTGAGCTTTCCGATAAACGGCAAAAATTAGGCAAGGAACTTTCGAAAGGGATGCAGCAAAAACTTTCGATTGCCTGTGCGCTGCTGCCGAGCCCCAAAGTCATTTTGCTTGATGAGCCACTGATCGGGCTTGATCCGCATGCAATCAAAGAGCTCAAAATGATGATGCAGGAATTAAAACAAGCAGGATGTACGATCTTAGTTTCTACACATATGCTGGACAGCGTTTCAGAACTTTGGGATCGTGCGTTGATTATGATGAATGGAAAAATTGCAGCAATCCGCACCCGAAAAGAAGTTGAAGAAAGCGGAGAAAATCTGGAGGAGACGTTTTTTCAAATTACGGAAGGAAATCCTCAGGGCCCGCAGGAAGACGAGGAGGAAAAAGCATGAATGCCATTGGATATCTAATGCGCAAAGAGATCAAAAATGGCTTCAAAGAATTGCTGCATAAGCCTGCGAAACTAGTTTTATACATAGTGGTTACAGCATTCTTTGTCGTTATGCTGATAGAAGGAGCTTTTTCTGCGTCAGCGCGTCAGTATGAGATGGATATTCGTTATTTGCAGGCTGGCTATTTAGCTCTTTTGATTTTCTTTTTGTGCAGTAATCTTTATGCCGGTTTACAGCGAGGGGCAACCTTCTTTTCGATGAGCGATGTCAACTATTTGTTTGTTTCGCCGTTAAGTTCAAAGCGGATTTTAATTTATGGGTTGATTAAACAAATGGGCAGCACAATCATTGCGATGCTGTTTATGGTTTGCTATTCCGCAACGCTGATGCAGAACTTTTCCATTTCGACAGCCGATATGTTGGCGATGATTTTCGGTGTGATTTTAGTGGCGTTTAGTGCGCAGGTGCTGTCGCTGCTGCTTTACAGTGTAACCAATCAAGATGACCGTAAGGTGCAGATTGCGCGGGGAATTATTACGATGATTCCGGTTTGTGCAGCATTGGTTCTGCTCTTTGCTTATTGGCAGAGCGGGCTTTCGCTGGATGCTATGCTCACAGCAATGGCAGGCCCACAAATGGAATGGATTCCGATAGCAGGTTGGATTAAGGGTGCAGTTTTCGCATTGATTGGGAAGAACTTTTTTTATGCGATGATATTGATCGGTATTTTTGTACTGGCTTTACTGGGAATCGTGATCGCGTTTATTAAAAGTGATGCGGATTATTACGAAGACGTACTTGATATGACCGAGCATAATTACGCGATTCAGCGTGCAGCAAAGTCAGGGCGTACTTCTGCTAATGCCGCTTTGCGCAGCCGAAAAATCAGGGTAAATAAGACAGGACTCAATGGCGGCTGGGGAGCAAGCACCTTCTTTTATAAGCATGTTTTAGAAATGTGCCGCAAGGATAGACTGCCTTTTGTTGGAAAATCAACCGTTGCCTGCTTGGCGATTTGCCTTATAGTCAGTAAAATCATTGAGACAAATTTTGCCGGAGAAGAAGATATGTCATCCGGTATGTTAATGATGATTTGCTTGATTATCGCGGGATATGTGGAATATTTTATGCAGGTTTCCGGCCCTTGGACTTTGGAACTTGTAAAGCCGTACATTTATCTGGTGCCGGAAAAACCGCTTAAAAAACTTCTTTGGGCGGTGCTGACATCGATCATCAAACCGTTTGTAGATGGAGTGATCCTTTTTACCGTGGTGTGTGCCGTCTTTCGGGGTAATCCGCTCACTGCGGTTTCTTGTGCGCTTTGCCTCGGTACCTTAGGAATGGCCTTTATTTCTGTTTCTGTTTTGTCTGAGCGCCTTTTTGGACGTGTGCAAAACAAGGGCCTGATCGTGATCTTTTATCTGCTGGTGCTGATGGTTATTGTTTTGCCGGGGGTTATTGCCAGCGCATATCTTACATCACAGTTCCTTCCCAAAATCCCAGGTTGGGTTTGCGGGCTGCCTGCAATTTTTTGGAATGCTCTTGTTAGTATCGGTATTTTTGCCGCTTGCAGAAACATTTTGGAGAATACAGAGATGGAACTTTAAAAAAAGTCAAAAAATTCGAAAAAAGTTAAAAAAACACTTGCATTTTCGGAATGGGTATGGTATTATAAACAAGTCGTCAGGAAATGACACGAGTTGGTACAGATAGCGGTGAGGGTCCACCTGTTCCCATTCC
>DHOF01000035.1:0-2328 GCA_002411615.1 Ruminococcaceae bacterium UBA5397 | reverse complement strand
AACGGCCCGGGAAAATAGGTAAATGCCAACACTTTAAAGCAGCCACCCAATAGGGTGGTTGCTTTTTTACAAATGACGCTTTAGCACGTCTAAGCTTTAAACTATAAAATTTAAAGAGAGAGGGGATTATAAATGATTATTTTAATGAAAAAGGACTGCACGAACGATCAGGTACAGAAAGTGATCGCAGTTTTAAAGAACAAAGGGCTGGGAGCCAATCTTTCTACCGGAAGCCAGGCAACCATTATTGGGGTTCTCGGAGATAAAAGCCGCTTGGAGACTGAAAATCTGGAATTGATGGACGGAGTAGAAAAATGTGTGCCGATTATGCATAGCTATAAGCTTGCAAGTCGCGAGATGGTTCCAGAAGGGCGTAAAGTAAAGATAAAAAATGTAATAATCGGCGGAAAGCAGCTTGTAATGATGGCGGGTCCCTGCGCAGTGGAAAGTGAGCAGCAGATTATGACGGCAGCACAGGGCGTTAAAAAAGCCGGCGCACAGTTTCTGCGTGGCGGTGCATATAAGCCAAGAACGAGCCCGTATGCTTTTCAGGGGCTGGAAGATGAAGGGTATCGTCTTCTTCGTGAGGCTGCAGATGCAACAGGTCTTCTTGTAATCAGTGAAGTAACCGATTACGAGCAAATTGAAATTGCGGGAAAATATTGTGATATGCTGCAGGTAGGGGCTCGGAATATGCAGAATTTTCGCCTTTTGCGGGAACTTGGCCGCAGTGGGATGCCGGTACTTTTAAAGCGCGGAATGGCCTCTACGATCGAAGAGTGGCTGGATGCTGCCGAGTATATTCTTAGCGAAGGCAATGCAAATGTCGTTCTCTGTGAGCGTGGAATTCGTACCTTTGAGACAGCGACTCGCAATACGTTGGACGTCTCCGCTGTGCCGGTAGTAAAAGAGCGCAGCAGCTTGCCAATTATTATTGATCCCTCTCATGCGGCAGGCAAGCAGCGTTATGTAGAGTCATTGGCCTTGGCAGGCATTGCTGCGGGAGCGGATGGACTGATTGTAGAAGTACATCCTGAACCCAAAAAAGCAATGAGCGATGCGGCGCAGCAGTTGACTTTTGAGCAGTATGCAGCACTTTTTCAGCATGCTGCAAAAGTGGCCGAAGCGATTGGACGTACCCTTTAATTAAATCACAAGACAGCATACAAAAAGCCCGGATTTAAAAGATCCGGGCTTTTTGCCGTTGCAATTTTCTATCAAGCAAATAGTTGTTTTTGTTTAGAAAGGGCTTTTATTAATGCCTGTGCCAAAAATCCACAGAAAACGATCTTGACCAAATCAAACGGAACAAATGGCAAAACGGTCAGGCTCAATGATTTCATCAGATCAACATGGCCTACAAAGCAGAACCAGATAGAGCCGCCTATATAGCAGATGACCAGAGAAATAAACATTGCAAACATGTAGTGAAGCGGATTGCGCTCCGAAAGTCTTTCCAATATTGCGGCGACAACCAGTGCCATAATCGGATAAACCAAAATATAGCCTCCCGTGGGGCCCGCCAGAACTCCTAATCCACCAGAAAATTTTCCAAAAATGGGGATTCCAATTCCACCAAGCAAGATGTAAGCAACTTGAGAATAAACAGCCCAGCGTTTTGGCAAAAGAACGCCGGTCATATAAACCGCGCAGACAGACAATGTGATCTGCACCGGAGTGAAAGGCAAAATTATAATTAGCTGTGCACATACAGCAGTTAGGGCGACGCAAAGCCCTGATACTACCATCAAATAAGTGCGATTTTTGATT
The DNA here is from genome assembly GCA_002411615.1 of Ruminococcaceae bacterium UBA5397. GTDB lineage: Bacteria > Bacillota > Clostridia > Oscillospirales > Acutalibacteraceae > Caproicibacterium. The sequence continues at coordinate 558 of DHOF01000035.1, read as the reverse complement.
TTCATACAGATTCTCCTGTTCAAACAATTTTTAGTATAAATATGTTTTAGCCAAATTGTAAACTTAAAAACAAGTTAACAATTAAACTATGAACGGATCGTGTGATAGCCTGCTTTTTCGGCCAAGGAAAAGTCCTCTTTCGGGCTGATTCCGTAAGTAGTCAGCATATCGCCGGAAATGGCGGCATTTAAACCGCTTTCCATCAGGGCAAGTCCCTTGTCTGGAAATAAGGCGCGCCCTCCCGCCATGCGAATTTGTTTTTTAGGCAGTAAAAAGCGAAAAATTGCGGCAGTACGGCGAATCTCATCATAAGGGAGTGCGGGACAATTTTCCAGAGGAGTCCCCGGAATCGGATTTAATACGTTCATTGGGACAGAATCAACGCCTAATTCCCGCAGAGTCAATGCCATATCGATTCGGTCCTCCATCGTTTCTCCCATCCCGAGAATTCCACCGCTGCAAAGTTGCATGCCGGCTTCTTTTGCCCAACGCAGGGTTTGTAATTTTTCATCATAAGTGTGGGTGGAGCAGATAGATGGAAAAAACCGGCGTGAAGAT
>DHOF01000109.1:11419-20470 GCA_002411615.1 Ruminococcaceae bacterium UBA5397 | reverse complement strand
AGCGCTGTTTCGGCTGTTGGCAGCAGGAATTTTTTATCGGTGCTGGTGGGGTTTGCGATCCAGTAATCTTCGTCCACAAACTTCGGGAACTGGCCGGCCACATAGCCGCATTCATATTTGAGCATGTGCGGCGGAAGAATCAATTCATATCCATCCGAAATATGCTCATTAATAAAGAAGTTAAGCAGTGCCCATTCCAATCTGGAACCCATGCCGCGATAAATCCATGCGCCGTTTCCAGCAAGCTTTGCCCCGCGTGGATAATCGATCAAACCTAGATTTTCGCAGAGAGTCACATGATCTTTCGCTTCAAAGTCAAAGACTGGTTTTTCTTTAAAGTAATGATCCGGAATATTCTGCTCTTTTCCGCCGGCCTGTACATCTTCATCCGGAAGGTTCGGCAAAGACAGCATTTTGGTTTTCTGAGCTTCTTCTATTCCAGCAAGCTTCGCGTTCTGCTCTTTCACTTCTTCAGAGAGCAGCTTCATTTTCTTCATCACTTCAGAAGTATCTCCGCCTGCTTTTTTGATCTTCGGAATCTCTTTAGAAGCCACATTCTGCTCTGCTTTTTTTGTCTCGACCGCGCCGGTCAATTCCCGGCGTTTTTCATCCAGCGCAAGAATTTCATCAATCACATTGTCCAGATTCATTTCTCTTTTCTGGATTGCCTTTTTTACATAGTCAGGGTTTTCCCGAATCAATTTGATATCCAGCATGGTTTGCTAACTCCTTTTATCGTTTACTCATTACAATTTTTCCCATTTTTTATAAAATTAAGCACTTATTCTTCGAACATTCGCAAAAGATTTTTTAAATCCTCTTCATTACGAAATTCAATCTGTAAAAATCCCTTTCCGCGGGTTCCGCTCACCTTTACTCTGCGCCCCAATTGCTCGTGCAGAGAAAGTGCGACTTCTTCATAATAAGAATTTTTCTTCTTTAAACTTCCCTTTGGCGTAGAATTCTTTGCAAGCTTTTCTAAATCACGGACCGTGATTTCTTCTTTCAGGCAGCGCTTTGCAAGAGAAATCTGCAGTTCTTTTGGAAACGCCAGAATTGCTCTTCCCTGTCCTGCTGAAAGGCTGCCGTCACTGATCAGTTTTTGGATCTCCTGCGGCAGGGATAAAAGCCGCAGTGCATTGGCAACGGCCGGGCGGGAACGTCCGACTGATTTTGCGACACTCTCCTGGGTATAACCATATGAATCCATCAAAGACTGATAACCCTGCGCTTCTTCCAGCGGATTCAGGTCTTCTCTCTGTAGATTTTCGATCAATGCAAGCTGCATGACTTCTTCATCAGAGAGGTCTCTGACTAATGCCGGAACCGTCTGCACCCCCGCCATACGGGCTGCTCTCCAACGGCGTTCCCCGGCGACGATTTGATATCCGCCCTCTAAAAGAGGCCGTACAAGAAGCGGCTGCAAAATACCATGCTGTGAAATGGAATCCGCCAAATCGGCAAGTGCCTCTTCGTCAAAATCCTTTCTTGGCTGATTTCGGTTTGGTTCCAATTCGCTCAGCTTCAGCTCGATTGACCGTGGCCCCGCCTCAACATCATTCTCAGCAAAGATTGCATCCAAGCCTTTTCCCAATCCGCGCTTTTTCTCTTTCAATCCTTTACCCCTTCCTCTGCTGCTCTTTCTATAATTTCTTTTCCTAATTCATTATAGGCCAGTGCACCTTTATTGCTCTTATCAAAATATTGAATTGGTTTTCCAAAGCTCGGTGCTTCTGAAAGCCGCACGGTTCTTGGAATGACTGCTCCAAACACTTTCTTTGGAAAATATTTTTTTACTTCCCCGACTACCTGCTGCGTCAGATTCAGTCTACCGTCATACATGGTCAAAAGGACTCCTTCAATTTCCAAATGCGAATTATAAAGCCGTTTTACGCGTTTTACGCTGTTCATCAGTTGGCTTAACCCCTCTAAGGCATAATATTCGCATTGAATGGGCATTAAAATAGAGTCGGCAGCACAAAGGGCATTGGTTGTAATAATTCCGAGAGATGGGGGGCAATCAATTAAAATCATATCATATTTTTCTCGCAAAGGCGCCAAATCAAGACGGAGGATTGATTCCCGATGCGCCTGTTCCACTAACTCCAGCTCTGCAGCCGCCAAATCGAGACTGCTTGGCAGAATATCAAGATTTTCAAATGCCGTATGTAAAAGCACTTCTGCGGCGGTTGCCTGTCCAATCAGCATCTCATAGGTTGTCTTTTTTAGACTGCGGCGATTGATTCCTACCCCGCTGGACGAATTTCCCTGCGGGTCAATATCTACCAGCAACGTCTTTTTTCCTGCTAATCCCAATGCAGAAGAAAGATTCACCGCCGTTGTGGTCTTTCCAACGCCGCCTTTTTGATTGGCTATTGCAATAATTTTGCCCATTTCGTTCCACCTCCCCCAATTTTTCTAAAATTGGACTTGGCTTTTATTATATCACTTCTCTCTTTTTGAGACAACCTTCTTTACCCTTTTCTGCAGATGTTTTTACATGTTTCACGTGAAACAGCGCGCAAAAAGGGACCCGGCATTTGATACCGAGCCCCTGCTTGCGGGAAAAATGATAAGGAAATGGATGACTTGTAATTAATTTTAGGCAGGCCGTTTTTTTTGTGTAATTCGGATCACCCATTCGAGGCAATCCTCCTTTTTGCTGCATGACGCTTCGGCCTGCACTCCTGCGCTCTGCAATGTTTTTACCGCATGATCAATTGTATTTCCAAAAATCCGCACGTCTTTAATGATTAAAAGTCTGCGTGGTGCGGAAGATTTTTGCTTTTTATTTGGATTTAGAAGTTTGTCCACCATTTGCTCCGTCTGCTGGACATTTAATTTTTGACTTAAAATGGAGTCCAATGTTTTTTGACGGGATTTTTCCGGCAGCCGAAGCAGTGCTCTGGCATGACGCTCTGTGAGTCCTGCAGAAATAATTTGTTGCCGCAAATCGAGAGAAAGGTTCAGCAGGCGTAATTTATTTGCCACAGACGATTGGCTTTTCCCCAAGCGCTGCGCACATTCTTCCTGCGTCAGGTTTGCTTTCTGCATAAGGCGCCGGATTCCTTCTGCTTCTTCAAATAGATTTAGATTGGAACGCTGCAAGTTCTCGATTAATGCCATAACTGCACTCTCATTTTCAGAATATTCTGAAAGGACCGCTGGAATTACCCATAATCCTGCCATTTTGCAAGCACGAAGCCTCCGTTCTCCCGCAACCAGCTCATATCCTTTTAAAGTTCTGCGAACAACGATTGGCTGAATCAATCCGTTTCTCTGGATACTTTCTGCAAGAGAACGAAGTTCTTCTTCTCCGAAAAATTTTCTTGGCTGAGAGGGATTCGGATGGATCGCGTCAATATTCAGTTCTAAAATTTTCTGACGCATTTGTGATTTTTCCCTCCCGCCTTGTCCATAGAATACCATATGAAAAGCCAAATATTTTGTCACTTTCTGCGAACAATTTTAAAAAAATTCAGAAAAATTTTTAATAAAAAAGCCTACTCTTTCTCTGCATCTTACAAAGAAAAAGTGGGTCTTTTTTACGCCTTATAAAAGTTGTTTTTTTATTTTTCCACCCGGACGTGGATATTTTTTCGGCATGAATTGTTTTTGCCGAATTAAAATCAAACTCCGGCCTTCGCCATCCGGCAAAGAATATTTCTTGACTGCTTCAACTTCTGCGCCAAGCTCTTTTAAAGCATGTTGGGCAGACTCAATCTCCTTTTGAGGCTGCGGCCCTTTCATCGCGCAAAAAAGGCCTCCCCGTTTTAAAAATGGTAAACAATATTCGCAGAGAAGGGGAAGCTGAGCTACTGCTCGTGCAGAAACAAGATCAAATTTGCCTCGCAGTTCTAAATTTTGTCCGCATTCTTCTGCTCTGCCATGAATCTGTTTTGTTTCAATCTGCAGTCTTTGGCAAATATTATCTAGCACACGCAAGCGTTTTTGAAGACTATCAAGCAAAGTAACCGAAAGGGATGGTTCAAAAAGTTTTAATGGGATTCCGGGAAAGCCGGCGCCGGAACCAACATCAATGAGATTTTTACCAGAAAAATCGACAAATTTCGTCAGATATAAACTGTCAATAAAATGCTTCATGACAGCTTCTTTTGGATCAGTAACTGCCGTCAAATTAATTTTTTCATTCCATTCGAGAAGTTGTTCCAAATAAATCTGAAAAGCCTCTGCTAATGGGGGGGCGATTTTAATCTTACAGATTTCTGCCTGCTCAATCAGATAGGATTCAATGTTCTCCATTGATCTGTTCCTTTCTGCTCTCTTTCTGCAGCCAAATTAAAAGGACACTGATATCAGCAGGGCTGACTCCCGAAATTCGGCTTGCCTGACCAATATTGGCAGGACGCACACGATTTAGCTTTTCCTGTGCCTCTGAACGCAGTCCTGTGATTGTTTGATAGTCTGCCCCTTTTGGAAGCTGTTTTCCTTCTAATCGGCGCATCTCTTCAATCTCGGATTTCTGGCGACGAATATATCCTTCGTATTTTAACTCAATCTCTACATTCTCAAAAATTGCCTCCGGAAGATCGGGACGAGTGGTATCGATAGGCTCCAAAGCTTTATAAGAAAGCTCCGGGCGTTTTAACAAATCAGAAAATCTTACGCCGCTGGAAACCGGCGTTGTTCCACGTGAAACAAGAAGCTGATTGAGTACCTCAGACGGCGATAGAATGGTCTTTTCCGCACGCATTCTTTCTTCTTTTTTCTGTTCTTCCTTTTGGAGAAAACGTTCCCAGCGCTCATCTGAAATCAAACCGATTTTTCTTCCAATCGGGGTCAGACGCTCATCTGCATTATCTTGCCGCAGTACCAAACGATATTCACTGCGGGAAGTCATCATGCGGTAAGGGTCCATTACCCCTTTTGTCACCAAATCATCTACTAATGTTCCAATATAAGAGCTTGCTCTGTCAAGAATCATCGGCGGACGATTTTTCACTTTCAATGCCGCATTAATTCCTGCGACAATTCCCTGTGCGGCGGCTTCCTCATATCCGGAAGATCCATTAAACTGTCCGGCTCCATAAAGACCCGGAAAATCTGTAAACTCCAATGTATTTTCCATTTGCAGAGGGTCCACGCAATCATATTCGATTGCATAGGCAAATCGCATGATCTGCACATGTTCCAACCCTTTGATCGTATGATAAAACGCCAGCTGAACATCTTCCGGCAAAGAAGAACTCATGCCCTGCAAATACATCTCTTCCGTATCCATTCCGCATGGCTCAATAAATAGCTGATGACGCGGCTTGTCTTTAAAGCGCATAATTTTATCTTCAATACTAGGGCAGTACCGCGGCCCGATTCCTTCAATTTTTCCCGCATAAAGCGGACTGCGACCAATGTTTTTCAGAATAACTTCTTTTGTACGATCATTTGTCCACGAAACATGACATACTGCCTTATTCTTTCCCGGAACAAGTGTATCATAGGAAAATGGGACAACCGGTTCATCTCCGCATTGTTCTTCAAGACCTGTAAAATTGATGGACCCACGTTTTACCCGCGCCGGCGTTCCGGTCTTAAAACGGCGCAGACGAAGGCCTAATTTTACAAGACTCTGTGTGAGAAAGCTTGCGGGGAACATGCCATCCGGCCCACTTTTATAACTGACATCTCCCACATAAACTTTTCCTCCAAGAAAAGTTCCTGTTGCAACCACTACTGCTTTTGTGTGATAGACAGCTCCCATTCGAGTAACCAGTTTCCAGCCATCGTCTTCTTTCGTTAATTCCGTTACTTCGGCCTGCTTGAGCTCCAATCCATCTTGTAATTCCAGCTTATGCTTCATTACTTTGGAATACTCCCGGCGGTCAATCTGACACCGCAGAGAATGCACGGCCGGCCCTTTTCCTAAATTCAGCATCCGACTCTGCAAAAACGTCTGATCTGCTGTTTTTCCCATTTCGCCGCCCAGCGCATCAATTTCTCTTACAAGATGCCCTTTTGCTGTTCCTCCGATGGAAGGATTACAAGGACAATTTCCAACCGCATCCAGATTAATCGTAAAAACAATCGTCTTCGCGCCAAGCCGCGCACTGGCAAGCCCTGCCTCTATTCCGGCATGTCCTGCACCGATAACCGCAACCTCGCAATTTTCCGCTTCATACTCAGTTCCCATGTTCTGTCTCCCTTATAATTTTCCACATTGTCCGTATTTTAAGTTGAAAACTATTTGCCTACACAGAAGTTTTTAAAAACTTCTTCTACAACCGTATCGGTTACTCTCTCTCCGGTAAATTCCAAAAGCGCAGAAAGCGCTCCTTCCACGCTGACTGTAACCGCATCCAGCGTCATTCCGCTTAAAAATGCGTCCCGCGCTTCTTTCGTGCATTCCAATGCCCGCCGAATCACATCTTTCTGACGTTCCGTAAATAGAATTCCTGCTGAAGGATCAATCTCTCTTGTGTGAAAAATTGTTTTAATCACATCCGTCAGCGCTTCGATCCCTTCGCCCTTTAATGCTGATATATATACTTTTTGTTTAATGTATTTACTAATATACTCTTCGTCTAATTTATTTTGCAAATCCGCTTTATTAATCACTGCAACTGCCGGAACATTTCCAATCGACTGCAAAAGCTTTTGATCTTCTTCTGTAAGTGATTCGGAAGAATCAAAAACCGCAAGAATCAGCTGTGCATGATTTAGACGTTCCCTTGTCCGCTCAACACCGATCTGTTCAATGGGATCACTGCTCTCCCGCAGGCCGGCAGTATCTGCAAGGTGAAGCGGAATTCCACCTAGGGAGATGGTATCTTCTACAATATCTCTTGTTGTTCCCGCAAAAGCCGTTACAATGCTTTTTTGTGTTCCAGAGAGTAAATTCATCAATGTACTCTTTCCAACGTTAGGACGTCCTACAATGACCGTATCAATGCCATCACAGAGAACTTGACCTGCTCCAAACCCATCATAAAGTTTTTGCAGACAGTCTGTGCTGTCACAAAGTTGCTTTTTCAGCACTTCATCATCCACCTGCGGCACATCATCATCAGGATAATCCGCCCAAGCTGCTAAATGGGAGGTTGCATCCATCAATTCGTCTTTCACTTTGCAAATCGATTCATGAAGCTTTCCAGATTGTCCCGCGCGGGCAGCACGAGCAGCCCCTTCACTTTTTGCACCGATCATTTCCATAACGGATTCCGCCTGCGTCAAATCCATCTTTCCATTGAGAAAAGCCTGCTTTGTAAACTCTCCCGGTTCTGCCGGACGCGCTCCTGCCGCATAACAGGCAGAGAGCAGTTTTCTCAAAAGGAATGGGCCTCCATGACAGGAAAGTTCTACTACATTTTCGCCCGTATAGCTTTTTGGAGCTCGAAAATTGGAAGCAACACATTGATCAAAAGTTTCTTTTCCATCAGAAACAGTCCCAAATAGGGAAGTGTATCCAGGCAAAGATTCTATTTTTTTACCAGAAACGGAATGAAAAACTTGATCGGCAATTTTTTGAGCATCAGCTCCGGAAATCCGTACGATTCCAATTCCACCTTCTCCAGGCGGTGTGCTGATTGCGGCAATGGTTCTCATATAAAAAAGCGACTCCTTTTTGAAATCATCAGATAAAAGGGGAGACGCCGCGATCTAAACGCGGACGCCTCCCCGATTTTTTTATGCATCCATGCACGATCTCTGCGGCAATGGTTTTTTATTCTTCCTTCTCTTTTTTGACATCAATTCTGCCATAAAGAAATGGTGTTTTTGCCTCTGCAGAAACTTCTCTCTGCTCTGGTTTAGGAGAATTAAAAGCAGGCTTTTCTTCTGGAGAACGATCAATTCTGCCATAAACCGGTGCAGGATGATTTGTTCTTGCAGGATAGTGATTATTTTGGTATGGCCTATTCTGCCCCTGAAATCCGCCGCTGTGATTATTATTATAAGGACGTCTGTTATTATTTCTATAATTTACCGGACGCTCTCCGGCTTCCGGACCGATCACAACATGGCGTGCAAGATCTTGTCCTTCACTCCAGCTTTTTGCTCCTTCTACTTCAGAAACAGCAGTGTGAATAATTCTGCGCTCATAGGGATTCATTGGCTCCAACGGAAAATTACGGCCATATTTGAGTGATTTTCCTGCCATTTTCTTTCCGAGGGATTCCAAGGTTTCACGGCGTTTCTCCCGGTAATTTCCGATATCCAGCGTAATACGGAAATAATCGTCCCGTTTATGATTGACAACAAGTCCGCTCAAATACTGCAGGGCATCCAGAGTCTCCCCACGATGGCCGATAATAAAACCAACATCTTCTCCGGTAATCGTTAACATTGCTCCATTTTCCTGCGGCTCTGTTTTGATTTCGACCTCATCCAAACCCATTGCATCTAAAATCGAAGAAAGATAATTTTTCGCAATTTCTGTTGAATTATCTTCTATATAAGCTCTTACTTTTGCAGGATTTCCTCCAAAAAGGCCAAGCGTCTTTTTGATTGGAAGCTCGAGAACTTCATACTCGACTTCGTCTGATTCCACCCCGAGTTTCTGATAAGCATCTTCTTTTGCTTTTTCTACAGTATCTCCAATCCCGATGGCTTCTTTCATCGCTGCTTCCTCCTTTTGAGAGCATTTTTATTCCAAAAAACACTTATTCTCTCTCTTTATTTCTTTTTTCCTAAGTAATCATTGGAACTTTTTGTTTTTGCCGGCAATTTTCCAGAAGAATTTTTCTCCTGTGCATCTTTATTCCCTGACGTCTTCTTTTTCTTTGCTTTCTGCGCTTCCATACGTCTCTCTAATTTTTCTGCAAGCTGTAACTGAACTTCATCTGGAAGCGGAACTTTTTCTGCTTCGTTGAGTTCCATCCTTGCAAGGTGAGAAGCCTCTATATGAGAGTTCATAACTTCCGGTGAATAATATTTATTCATCAAAAGCATTCGTCCAATATTCAGAATAGAGTTTACAATATAATAAAGACCAACACCGGCTGGAATTACAGCAGCCAGATATGCCATATAGATTGCCATTAAATACATGAAACCCTTCATACAACCCATTTGCTGCTGCATTCCGGGCTGCATTTT
>DHOF01000109.1:10028-11085 GCA_002411615.1 Ruminococcaceae bacterium UBA5397 | reverse complement strand
ATCTAACTTTTCGGTTTCTTCCGGGGTCAGTGTTGAGAGCTGTCCTTTTACGTTATCATAATTTTTTACGATTTTCAGTTCTCCATAGAACTGGTTTAATCCCAAAAAGCCAGCGTCTGTCTGCTGATATCCCGGAACATGGTCTGCAACGCTCTTAATCTCTGCAATATGATCACTCTGAATGTGCAGCGTATTAGAAAGAGGCATTGCAAAAGAATAAAACAATCCCATCATGATCAATAGCGGCAACAGCATTGTTAAACAACCGCCGGTTGGTTTGATTCCTTCTTTTTCATAAAGCTTCTGCTGTTCTTCTGCCAAACGAGCTTTATCGTTGGCATAAATTTTCTGCAGTTCCTTCGTTTTTTTCTGGATTTTCTGCATTCCAACGGAACTGCGCTGCTGCTTAATGTAAAACGGAATCTGAATTGCAAATACCAAAATAGTAAATAGGATAATTGCAACACCAAAGTTTTTTACCAGTGAAAACAAAAACCACAGCACATATCCAAAGACGCTGCCAATTGCACTAAAAATCTGGCTCATATTTTTTTGGTCTCCTCATTTGATTTGCTTTTTTTCTCCGGAACAGGATCATATCCGCCCCGGCTGAACGGATTACAACGTAAAATTCTCCATATTGCAAGTAAGCCTCCTTTTAAGGCCCCAAAACGCTCGATTGCCTCTTTTGCATAGGCAGAGCAGGTGGGAAAATACTTGCAGCAAGGCGGATGTCGCGGAGAAATTACTTTTTGATAAAATTCAATGAGCTTTAAAAAAAGCTTTTTTATCATTTTTTGGAAGCTCCCTAATTATTTCCGATCTCTTTTTTTTCTTCCTGTTTTAAAATTCCGGATTTTTGAAAAAGCATTTCTATTTTCTTTTTTACATCTGTACTTTTTACAAATGGGGTACGGCTACGGGCCACCACAATCATATCATAACTGCCCTCTATTTTCGGCAGAACTTCCCGCAGAGCCGCCCGAATGATTCTGCGCGAACGATTTCGCATGACTGCATTACCAATCTTTTTACTGGTCGTAATCCCAACCCGACA
>DHOF01000109.1:3965-9686 GCA_002411615.1 Ruminococcaceae bacterium UBA5397 | reverse complement strand
TCATTAATAGGACAGGCTCTTCCGGCCTTTTGCACGACGGCGGGAAAGTACCTTGCGGCCATTTTTTGTAGACATTCTTTTCCGAAAGCCATGCTCCTTCTGACGATGGAGTTTCTTAGGCTGATAGGTTCTAAGCATTTTAAAAACCCTCCTTTCGGGTATAAACCTTGCAATTTAGAATTATAACGTAAAATGCAAGAGCCTGTCAAGCAAAATCATACAATTGAATAAAAAAGAAAATTTTTTTTAATGATTAGAAATTTTTTCTCCAAATAATACAAAAAATAGCAAAATAAATTGATCTTTTCGAAATTTCGAAAACAGAAAAACCCAGCAATAAATTTGCAAACTGACCAAATTTATGGTAGGATATAAAAGTGTATTAATATATTTAAATGTAATGGCAATTTTCCGCCTTACGAAGTATACGGAGGAAAAAAATCGAATGGATTTTACACCCGAAACCTGGGAATTGATCTGTAATTATTGTCGTTCCCAAATTACCGAAGTAGCCTATACAACGTGGATCAGCCGAATTGAACCAATCAATCTTGATTTTTCAACGGGAACTGCCACGCTGAAAGTTCCAAATGAATTTCATAAACAAACAATTCTGCATTATTATGCGGATCTTTTAAAGGACGCTTTTCAGCAGGTCTTTAACGGACAAACCATTAATCTTGATCTTCAGACTCCCGACGAGATAAAAGAAGCAAAGCCACAAGAGGACAAGCTTCCGATGGATGATTATGAATATACATTTGAATCCTTTATTGTTGGTTCCAGCAATAAATTTGCCCATGCTGCCTGTATGGCAGTTGCGACTCAGCCGGCCTCCCGCTATAATCCGCTTTTTATTTATGGAAATTCCGGACTTGGAAAAACACATTTGCTCTATGCAATCTGTAACCGAATCAAAAAAGATCATCCGGAAATGAACATTCTTTACATAAAGGGTGACGATTTTACCAATGAACTGATTGAGGCGATCCGCCGCGGAAATACGGCTCAGTTTCATAATTTTTATCGCAATGCAGATATCCTTCTGGTCGATGATATTCAGTTTATTGCCGGCAAGGAATCTACACAGGAAGAATTCTTCCATACCTTTAATACCCTTTATGAGTCAAAAAAACAGATTGTTCTAACGAGCGATCGTCCTCCAAAAGAAATTGCAACTTTGGAGGATCGTCTGCGCAGCCGTTTCGAATGGGGACTAACAGCAGATATTCAGCCGCCTGATTTTGAAACCCGAATTGCAATCATCAAGCGCAAAGAGGAGCTATTAGATATTCATCTTGACGATACGGTAGAGGAATATATTGCAAATCAACTCAAAAGCAATATTCGTCAGCTGGAAGGCGCCGTCAAAAAGATGAAAGCATATTCCATCATTGACGTGCCGCCGAATATTTCGACTGCAAGAGCTGCTATTAGTGATATTATCACAAATTCTCAGCCGGTTTCCGTCACCGTCGAAAAAATTATCGACGAAGTGGCAAGAACTTATGGAGCCGTACCGGAAGATATTCGTTCCGGAAAGAGAAATTCCAATATCAGCAAAGCACGCCAGGTTGCCATGTATGTGATTAAGGAAGTTCTTGGAATGTCCACTTCTCAAATCGGCGATGAATTTGGAGGAAGAGATCATTCTACTGTAGTTTACGCAATTCAGCAAGTCGAAAAAAATCAAGAAAAAAACAATCAATTTAAAGCTACGGTCAACGATATTATTAAAAATATCCGCGACCGATGAATTTTTTTCTCTGCTAAAAACTAGTTTAAAATCTGTAGAACCCTGTTAATACCCTGTGAAAAACAGGAAAAAGTCCTCTTCCAACTTTTCACAGATTTCTAAACTTTTTTTTAACTTTCCCCACACCATTTTCCACCGTTTATTTTTTATTTGCAGTTTTTAAACTTTGTCCACATTTCTTCTACCGGCTGATTTTAAAAAAGTAACTCCAAGAAATTCAGCTGTCATCTGGATTTCTTCTGACTTTCCACAAATCAACCGCCCCTACTTCTTTTACTAAAATTAAATGAATAGAAAAGAATGATTATCTTAAACGGAGGCTTTCTTCATGAAATTCACCTGCGAAAAACAAAAGCTTGTGGAAGCTGTCTCAAATATTCAACGAGCTGTTTCCGTAAAAAGTTCGATTCCTGCTCTGGAAGGAATCTTCTTAAAAGCAAAAAGTACTTCTATTTTTCTCTGCGGTTATGATTTGGAACTCGGTATGACAACCGAAATTTCTGCAACAGTATCGGAACCCGGAGAAATCGTTCTCTCTGCAAAATTATTCGGCGATATTGTTCGCCGCTTACCGGACGACGGTGTCCACGTAGAAATTGACGATCACAATGTCACTTCTATTAAAAGCGGACAAAGTGATTTTTCAATCGTGGGAATCCCGGCGGAAGAATATCCGGAGCTGCCTTCTCTCTCAGAAGAGAAAAGCATTAAGATTGGCTCTTCTGTTTTGAAAAGTATGATTAGGCAGACTATTTTTGCAGTTTCTGAAAATGATGCAAAACCAGTTCATACCGGTACCCTTTTTGATTTGAGTGAAGGAAAACTCCGTCTTGTCTCCGTTGATGGATATCGTCTTGCCATGCGGGAAGAAGCAGTTCGCGGAGAAGAAGAGATGAACTTTGTTGTTCCTGGAAAGACGCTGCAGGAAATTATGAAACTTTTACCGGATGATGACAGCGAAGCGGAACTGCTTGTCGGAAGCCGTCATATTCTTTCAAAAATTGGTAATTATACAGTGATTTCCCGTCTGTTGGAAGGCTCTTTCCTTGATTACCGCGCTGCGATTCCAGCAAACAGCACCTGTGAAATCAAAGTAAAGACACGTGAGTTTATTGACAGCGTCGAACGTGTTTCTCTTGTGATCACGGATCGTCTTAAGAGTCCACTGCACTGCATTTTTGAAAATAACGAAATCAGACTTTCCTGTTCCACTCCGCTCGGCCGTGCAAGCGATCAGTTTTCGGCAGAAATTGAGGGAGATTCTATGGATATGGGCTTTAATAATCGTTATCTCCTTGATGCTCTGCGCAATGTGGACAGCGACTTGGTAAAAATTCAGCTCTGCGGTCCGCTTTCTCCTATGAAGGTAGTTCCGGTTGAGGGAAATAGTTTTCTGTTCTTGGTTTTGCCGGTTCGTATGAAGTCTGAATAAGAAGAGGCGTGAAGATGACCCAAAAAAAATTAGTCCCGATTGATACCCCTTTCATCAGGTTGGATTCCCTTTTAAAATTTGTGGGAGCAGTTGATACCGGAGGCCGCGCAAAATATTTGATTCAAAACGGAGAAGTCTCTGTTAATCATGAGATTTGTACAATGCGCGGAAAAAAGCTTCACTTAGGAGATATGGTAGAGTTTCAAGAAAATCTTTATGAGGTGTGTGAAAAGTGAAGGTTCTTTCCCTAAAAACAGAACATTATCGAAATCTATCATCAGACTTATTTGTTCCTGGTGAAGGGGTCAATGTTCTCTATGGGAAAAATGCGCAGGGAAAAACAAATCTTCTGGAAGCTTTATGGCTTTTTACCGGAGGAAAAAGTTTTCGTGGAGTAAAGGATTCTGAATTGATCTCTTATGGAGAGCAGCAAGCTTCTTTAACGCTTCATTTTTACAGTGAAGAGCGGGAGCAGACTGCTGAAATCAAAATTTTAAAAAAGAAGAGACAAGCATTTCTCAATGGAATTTTTCTTCGTTCCCCTGGACTTCTCGTTGGAAAAATTGGAGCAGTGATTTTTTCTCCCGAACATATCTCACTTGTGCGAGAGGGTCCAAATCTGCGCCGCAATTTTTTGGATGCGGCAATTTGTCAGATTAGACCTGGATATGTGCGGATTCTCAATCGTTATTCCAGAACGCTCGATCAAAGAAATGCGCTTTTAAAAGATTCTTTTCGCCATCCGGAACTTCTGGATACCATTTCAATTTGGGATGAACGTCTTTCGACAGATGGAGAGATTATAATAAAAGAGAGAGAATCCTATGTAGAATCCATGAAAAATTCTCTTTCTGAGATTTATGAAGGACTCAGCAGCGGAAAAGAATCCCTTAAAGTTCAATATAAGAGAAGTGCTGAAAATCTTTTGGAGGCACTCTTAAAAAACAGAAAACAAGATTTTAAGGTTGGATATACCACCTGCGGCCCTCATCGGGATGATCTGGAAATTTTTTTGGATGGCAAAAATGTGAGGATATTTGCTTCTCAGGGACAAAAGAGAAGCGTGGTTCTTTCTTTGAAACTGGCGGAAGCTGCCCTTTTAAAACAATATTCCGGAGAAAAACCGATCATTCTTCTTGACGATGTTTTAAGTGAACTGGACCATACCAGACAGGAATATCTTTTGAATCATCTTTCAGACTGTCAGGTCATCATCACTTGCTGTGACCCCGGACAGGCAAAAAATCTGAAAAATGGATTTCTTTTTCAGGTAGAAAATGGAACTTTGGAAAGGAAAAAAGCAGAATGTACCTCCATTTAGGACAAAATACGATTATTCACAGCAAAGAGATTGTCGGTATTTTTGATTTGGATGTCTGTACCGTTTCTAAAATTACAAGAGAGATGCTTACAGAAAAGGAAAAGCAAAATCATATTGTTACTGTTTCACAGGAGCTTCCAAAAAGTTTTGTTCTGTGCAGCAGAAAGAAAAACAAAAAAATTGATTTTGAAGAAGTGATCTATCTGTCTCAGCTGAATTCGGCAACTCTTTTGAAGAGAATGGAATCTCTAAAAGACAGTTAGAGTTTATAAAATTGGCAAATATTCAAAGCAATTAAAAGGAGAGAACAGTTTTATGGCAACTTTACACCGGGCAAAATGTCCATACTGCGGGAAAAAACTAAATTTTTTTCTGGCATGGACATTAAAAAGGGAAGGCGAATATCGTTGTACAGCCTGTAATGGAATTTCTAATATTATTGTAGAGCCTTTTACGCGTATTTTGGCAATCATTGCAGTCGCTGTTTCTGCTCTGCTTTTTATTGTTTTTGGGTTGATTTTAAATCATATTACATTTTGGCTGGTTTTTGCGGTAATTCTTTTGTTCTTGCTTTTCTTTTTGCTGAGCAGTTTTACGATTCATTTGGAACGTCCGATTATTAGGCGGCACAGAAAAGTTTATCATTCGGAATCAATTAATCCGGAACAACTTTATCTGGAAGAGAAAGAACAGCCTCATAATGAGGAAGAATCCGGATTTACAAAACAGATGGATTCGATTATTCTTCCGGAACCAGAAGAAAAAAATGAATCGCAAGAAACCATTCAAATGAGTCCTATTGAAGAAGCAGATTCTGCAAAAATAAAGCCTAGTTTGCCTCGTCATTATCGACAAAAAGTAGATCATACTTTTCAGGATGAGACAATTCGCCGACAGATGCAGAATCCTTATGGAGAGTACATGAAAAATGATGACAAAAAAGAACCATAAATTTTGTCCTTATTGTGGAACGGAATTTACCCTGAAGGAAAGAAAAAAACTTTTAAGAGAAAAAAGCTTTTTTTGCGTACATTGCAAAAAGAAATGTACTGTGATTTATAAAAAGCAGATGACCGTCTATTTTCTTTTGGCTTTTCTCCTGCTTTGTCTTCTGAATTGCTTATTGATATGGACAACAATGAATTTCATTTTGATGGCGACTGTTACTTTTCTTTGTGTTGCCGCCGTTTATGAATGCAGAATTTTTCTCAT
>DHOF01000109.1:2356-3630 GCA_002411615.1 Ruminococcaceae bacterium UBA5397 | reverse complement strand
CTTGTTTATGAAATTGTGGATAACTCAGTAGATGAAGCACTGGCAGGATATTGTAATCAAATTGATGTGATCATCGAGCCCGGAAATATCATTTGTGTCAAAGATAATGGGCGTGGAATCCCAGTCGGAACTCAAAAAAAGACAGGGCTGCCTGCTTTGACGGTCGTCTTTACGGTGCTGCATGCCGGTGGTAAATTCGGCGGCGGCGGATATAAAGTAGCGAGTGGTTTACACGGGGTTGGTGCTTCTGTTGTAAATGCACTTTCTACCTGGTTGGAAGTAGAAGTCTATCATAAAGGAAAAATTTATTTTGAACGGTTTGAACGCGGCAAAACAGCCGTCGATATGAGTATAAAAGGGGATTGTCCAAAAGAAAAAACCGGCACAACGGTTCGTTTTCTTGCCGATCCTGAAATTTTCAAAGATACAACCGAATACCAATATGAAGTTCTGCAGAAAAGACTGCGGGAACAGGCTTTTTTGAACGCTGGAATCAATATTGTCCTCACAGATGAGAGAAATCCTGAAAACAAAATTCAAAATCAATTTTGTTATGAAGGTGGTATTTCCAGCTTTGTTCAGTTTCTCAATAAAGAAAAAGAGCCGGTTCATCCGGATATTATCCATTTTTCAGCTCCTGCACCGGATGGAAATTCTACTGCAGAAGTGGCAATGCAGTATACGGATTCCTACAACGAAATGATGCTTTCTTTTGCAAATGATGTTCATACAACGGACGGCGGTACTCATGAAGAAGGTTTTAAGCGTGCACTTACCCGCGTCATGAACGATTATGCGAGAACACACAATATCTTGAAAGATAGTGACGAAAATCTCAAGGGCGACGATGTCCGGGAAGGTTTAACGGTCATTATCAGCGTAAAGATAAAAGATGCACAGTTTGAAAGCCAGACAAAAGCAAAACTAGGAAATACCGAAATTGCAACGCTTGTTAATAATTTAGTCAGCGATAAACTTTCCACTTATTTAGAAGAGCATCCGAATGTTGCAAAGGCAATTTTTGAAAAAGCGATGGCAGCTTCCCGTGCAAGAGAGGCTGCTAGAAAAGCCAGAGATCTTGTCAGAAGAAAATCTGCGTTGGAAAGTGCTTCTCTGCCTGGAAAGCTTGCGGATTGTCAAAGTCGAAATCCGGAAGAAACTGAAATTTATATCGTCGAAGGAGACTCCGCCGGCGGCTCTGCCAAGGGTGGCCGGGATCGGAAATATCAGGCAATCCTGCCTCTTTGGGGCAAAATGCTGAACGTTGAAAAAGC
>DHOF01000109.1:0-2148 GCA_002411615.1 Ruminococcaceae bacterium UBA5397 | reverse complement strand
GGAATTGGAGAAGAATTTGATCTTTCAAAGTTAAGATATGGAAAAATCATTATCATGGCAGATGCTGATGTCGATGGTTCTCATATCCGCACCTTGCTTTTGACCTTCTTTTTCCGTTTTATGAAGCCACTGGTTGAGCAGGGACATATTTATCTTGCTCAGCCGCCACTCTATCGGCTTACGAAAAATAAGCAGCACTATTACGCTTATTCTGATGAAGAACGTGATCAATATATGAAACAGCTTGGCCAAACTGAAATTCAGCGGTATAAAGGCTTGGGCGAAATGGATGCCGAACAGCTTTGGGATACTACCATGAATCCCGAAACCCGTATCATGCTGAGAGTAGAAGTAGAAGATGCCGCCGCCGCCGATGAGGCGTTTACCATTTTGATGGGAGATAAAGTGGAACCGCGCCGCGAATTTATTGAACAGAATGCAAAATATGTTCAAAATCTTGATATCTAAAATAAGAGGAGGGAGCATTTCAAATGGAAGAAAAGAAAGTCCCACAGGAAGATTCCACAGAAAAATCTAAAAAAGTGGAAACAGCAGAAGATGTTTTAAAGAGAATAGAAGAAAATTATGACCTAGATGAAGATCTGGACGAAAATCCGAATGATGAAGAAGAAAGCGAAGAAAATCAGGAAGAAGAAGGATTACAGAAATCTTCAGAACAGCAGGAAAATCAGGAAGAAGAAGTAGAAGAAACAGATCCTCCAATGATTGATCTTTCTTATGAGGTCAATCAGGAAGAGATGAGCAATTCACTGATCCATAGCAATTTTTCGGGAGGAAATCTTATTATGTCAATTGTCGCCTGTGCAATTGGCGGGATTGGATTTTTCTACTATTTGATCAAAGCAATCAGCAGTGGAATCAACAATTATTACCTTCTTTCATTAATGTGCCTTGGAATTATTGCCATTGCAACTGTTTTTCAGATTTATATGATTAAGTCTCATGTAAAAAAGATGAATGATAAATTTCCGTTTCGCATGAGAGTTTATTCTGATCGGATCGAAATGGGACCAAAAGAAAATGCTTTTGTTATGGAAATGAATGGTCAGTATCGAAGTGAGATTTATAAAGAAATGCTGATTGTTTATGTAAAACGCAGTATTGTGATTCTTCCAAAACGCTGCTGTGATGAAGAAACTTTTGAAAAAATTTATGGAATCGTAAAAGCGGGTACGAAACCCCGCAAAAAATAAATGACAAAGAGATTTTTAGGAGACCCACTTCTGGTGCTCCGACAGACTTGTTCCCGTGAAGATTATAGAAAAGCTTTTGTGCGATGGGAAAACAATCTTTCTATTTGGCATCGCCGAGAGTCAAAGTCTTTTTTAATGCTTGGGATTGCAGTAATTCTGACCGCCGGAATTCCAGTTTATCGTCTTTGGTCGGTTACCTTTTTTATTCCAGGTCTTCTAATTCTGCTTGCTTTAATGGGAACCTTCTATTTTTGGAAGCTGAAACCAAAAGAAATCGAACAGTGGGCACAATCTACTTTTCAGGAAAATGCCTTATTGGGACTTTCTACGCAATATTTTTTCTATTTTGAGGGAATCTTTTTTCAGAATGATTATGAAGAAGTCCGTGAGTATTGGTCGGATTTTGAAAAATGTGTGGAAGATGATCAATATTTTATTCTTTCCGGTGGAATGGAACGAGGTCTTTTGATTCTTTGTAAAAAAGAAATGACAAAACAAGAATTCATAAAAGTCAGACAGTGCCTGAGGCAGGCATTTGGTCCGCGTTATTTTAAAAATAAAATCGACAAAAAATAAAGGGGAAAAAATTTTGAAGATTACTGTGAGTTATCGTCCCACTGCGCAGGATTGGGCAAATTATCGAGCTGGACTCTGCCTTACAGGTCAGGGAGCGAGTGTTTCATGGTTTCTGAAAAATTTTGTCCTTTATTGGGTAAAAAAGCATGCGATGGAATGGTACGATATTCATAAAGATCAGATATTTGCCTGTCGGATGACTTTTTCAGAAAAATCTATTTTGATTGAGACAGACCGTTATCAGGGGAATATTCCAAAAAATCTGTTCAGCTTTTTTTGGGCAGATGATAAAGTCTTGATTTTATTTACCGGACGGCAAGAGTCTCGGTTTGTTCCCCGCAGGGCTTTTACTGAGCAA
>DHOF01000139.1 GCA_002411615.1 Ruminococcaceae bacterium UBA5397 | reverse complement strand
ACAAAGACAATAATCCATGTAATTGTAGTAACCATATACATCCTCCTTCGTTTTTTTCTTCTATCTATCAAAACAGTCGCCGTACCAAAGTGACTGTCTTTGACCAAACATAAAATTTGCAATCTTGAGTTGACGTCTGACAAATCCGCGTTTATAATGAAATCAAGATTCCAAGATTCCTTATAAAAGTCACTGATTTGTACAATTTTTTTATAAGGTAACTTTGTTTTATGTCTATCGTGCCATTATAATATCATGTGAAATCCACAAAAACTTGTAAAAATAAGAACAACACCTTGTAAAAAGCAGAATATATTCCCGTCAATTTTAAAAGAGGAGAAATAAGGAGGAGCACTATGGACAAAAATAGAACGGATTTCAGTACGATGGTATCCGTTCAACCGTTTTGGGATGCAGAAAAAAGCCACAAAAGCCTTCTGACCGAAGGAAACAACAGCACGCCCATTGCGGTTGTGCATGAGCTCAAAAACCCCGGTAAAGCAGATGGATTAAGTTGTGTTCCTGGAATTGGTCTGGTTGGAATTTTATTTTCTACAGATCCAAACAATCCATATGCTGTCTGTTGCGGCGCATTGAATCAAAGCAAAAAAGTTCCTCTTTACGGAATGCTGCAAGTTTTTGCCTGTCAGTTTTTCCCAGGAGAATTCACCAGAATTTTTGGCATTCCAAGCAATGAGCTTGCAGACACAGAAATTCCATTGGATGATCTTCTGCAGCCAGGATCCATTTTGGAACAAATGGCATATTCTAAAACTTTCGAACAGCGCATCAAATATCTTCGAAATTTCATTCTTCAGTGGGAAAACCGTACAAAGCAGCGGGAAACTTCTGCTTTAATTCAAAATATGATGTACGATGCCCTGATGCAACACGGCAATATCCGAATCTCTGAACTGCAGGAACAAACCGGCTACAGTGCCCGATATCTTCAAAAAGTGATTACAGAACATGTAGGGCTTGCCCCTAAGACAGTTTTGGCGAATATCCGTTTCCAAAATGCACTGCGAACTATGATTGAACACCCAGGGATGTCTATTGTTGACGTTGCGCAGGACTGCGGTTATTATGACCAATCCCATTTTGCAAAAGCATTTAAAGAATATATGAATATTCCGCCTTCTGTTTTTCAGGAGAAAATTAAAAAGAAATTTTCTCCCGGAAAATTGGATTTTATTGCCCTTTAAGAATATAAAAAAGAGAGGAAATACAAAGTCGTTTTTTGGCTTTGTATTTCCTCTCTTTTATCAATAAATTTAGGTTATTTAATTTACAGAAAACAAAAGATCTCCATAGCAGGGATAAGGCCAGTAAGTCTTTCCAACTAATGGCTCTATCTGATCGGCAACTGTGCGGGTTTTTTCCATCTGCACCAAAAGTACATCTGCACAATACCGGCAGAGCTTTTCTACATCCGCAATTTTCTGCTCCCCAGCAACTGCCCTCTTCAAGGATTCCAATTCATTAAAAAGTTGTACCGACAAATTTGAAAGCTTTTTGACCAAAGTTTCCTCTACCTCATAAGAAATTCCTGCTCCAATCTGCTTTTTGAGAGAGATTTCTTCAGAAAGCATCTTCATATAGCTGCACATTGCAGGAAAAATCTGCTTTTGAATCATATCCTCCATTGTCAGAGCTTCAATATGCTGCTGTTTATTATAGTTTTCCATCTGAATCTCGCAGCGGGAACAGACCTCCATACGAGACAAAACTCCATATTTTTCAAACAGCTCAATATTCTCTTCCTTTTTGTAAAGAGGCATACAGTCAGCCGTAGTCGCCAGATTCAGCAGTCCGCGTTTCTCGGCTTCTTTCACCCATCCATCGGTATATCCGTCGCCGTTAAAAATGATTCGCTTATGATCCCGATACGCATGACGGATCAAATGCTCCAATTCATAGTTAAAATCCTTCGCTTTTTCCAGCCGATCTGCGTATTTGCAAAGCACATCAGCAACAATGGTATTTAAAATCATATTCGGACATCCAATGGAAACGGTAGAACCAAGCATACGAAACTCAAATTTATTGCCGGTAAATGCAAAAGGAGAAGTACGATTACGATCGGTCGCGTCTTTCGGCAAATTAGGCAATACATCCACGCCAATTGTCAAAACGGATTTGCCCTGACTTTCCTTATATTCTTCTTTCTTTTCAATGGAATCCAAGACCTCGGTAAGTTGATTTCCCAAAAAGATCGAAATAATTGCCGGTGGTGCTTCATTTCCGCCAAGACGATGATCATTCCCTGCACTGGCAACGGAAAGACGCAAAAGATCCTGATGTGTATCCACAGCTTCAATAATTGCGGTTAAAAGCAGCAAAAAGCGTGCATTCGTTCGCGGAGAATCCCCAGGTTCCAAAAGATTGACTCCACGGTCGGTACTCAATGACCAGTTATCGTGTTTGCCGGACCCATTCACCCCATTAAATGGCTTTTCGTGCAGCAGACAAGAAAGTCCATGCTTTGCCGCAACCTTTTTCATGATTTCCATTGTTAACTGGTTCTGGTCGGTTGCTACATTCACAGTCGTAAAGATCGGGGCCAACTCATGCTGCCCGGGAGCAACTTCATTGTGCTTCGTTTTTGCAAGAATCCCCAATTTCCACAATTCTTCATCCAAATCTTTCATAAAGGCAGAGACCCGTGGCTTAATAACGCCAAAATAGTGATCTTCCATCTCCTGCCCTTTTGGCGGCATAGCGCCAAAAAGTGTACGTCCGGTACAAATGAGATCTTCACGCTCTTCAAACAATTTTCGATCAATCAGAAAATATTCCTGCTCTGCACCCACGGTTACATTTACACGCTGGGTCTTTTGGTCCCCAAACAGCCGTAAAATCCGCAAAGCCTGCTCATTAATAACATTCATGGAACGCAAAAGCGGTGTCTTTTTATCAAGTGCTTCCCCTCCATAAGAGCAAAAAGCAGTGGGAACACAAAGGCTGCCATCCTTGATAAACGCATCGCTCGTAGGGTCCCAAGCAGTATATCCACGCGCTTCAAAGGTAGAACGCAGACCGCCGTTCGGGAAGGAACTGGCATCCGGCTCCCCTTTAATCAATTCCTTGCCGGAAAACTCCATAATTACTTTTCCGCCTGCCACCGGAGAAATAAAGCTATCATGCTTTTCCGCGGTAATGCCGTTCATCGGTTGAAACCAATGCGTAAAATGGGTGCAGCCGTTTTCTACCGCCCAATCCTTCATGGTGTTTGCTACCACATTTGCCACCTGAGGATCTAATGGCTTTCCATTTTCGCGGGTCATTTTTAAAGCCTGATAGGTATCTTTGGGCAGCCTTGCCTTCATAACCGAATCATTAAAGACCAGTGTACCGAATAATTCCGGAACCGTACTCATCATAAAAACTCCTTTCAAACAAACCATTCTTGTTTTCTTTCTTTTTTGACCATTCACTTTATTTTTAAATGATTTAAAAATAAACTTCTCACCGAATTATTTCTAAAATTAAATTCAGTATAATACGCTGATTATATAAAAGTCAACGCAGTAAATATGAAAATAAAATGCAAATTTTCGGGATGTTTTTTAACTTTGTTTTTTTGTTTTATTTTTCTGTAAAAATAAAGTTTTATCCTTTTTAAAAGTTTTTTTAAAAGGATAAAATGAAGTAAGATAAATTAGAAAATATGTTTCATCTTGTAGAAATTTTAAAAATGTATTATACTATTTCTTATATACAAAACATATAATTAATACATTTGCAGCTAAAAAAGGGGGCGACAGAACGCTTTGTTTCAAGAGATGCCTTTTCTCAAAATGCTGATAAATAATCTGCTTTTGATTGGCTTATGGCAGGGGATCACTGTATTCGCATGCCAACATCTTCCTGATTCTCTTTTTGATGCTCGGCGCACCTATTATCAACCGCGAAAATGGGAACAAAACGGTCGTTGGTATCGTTCCCATTTAAAGATTCAGGACTGGAAGGACCGTCTTCCACAATTCATTTCCAATGGTGGATTTTCCAAGCGTTCTTTAGACAACGCCCTGACTTTAGAATATATAGACCGTTTTATTTTAGAAACTTGTCGCGGCGAATGGATGCATACCCTCGGTGGATTTTGCTTAATCCCGATTATTTGGCTGAATACACCGCTAGTTTCCATTACCATCTCGATTCCTCTTTTTCTTGGAACATGGCCTTTTATCATCATTCAGCGCTATAATCGTTTTCGGCTGCAAGTCCTTCAAAAGAGACTGGTTCGCGAGCAAAGCCATGAACAGCATGTTTCTGTTCCCACCTGAATCTTTTACAACAATAAAGAGATCCTATCTATGAAAAAACGAATCCAAATCAGAATTCTTTTAATCGGAATTGTATTCTGTCTGGCTGGTATCTCTGCCCGGGCTGCTGAATTGACCCCTTTTTCTATTTGTGAAAAAGGTTCAGCCTGTCCCGGCGGAACTTTTTCAATTTTGCTGCAGGCGGCTCCATCAAAAGAATCCCCGGCAGCTTTTCGGGCAAGCTTTTCCTTTGACGAAAACGTTTTTTCCTATGAAGGTGTGACTCTCTCAAAAGGTGTCACAAAAAACGAATTTTTTGTTGGAAATAGCTCTCCTTTACAGTGTATCTATGCCTGCAATGTGGAAGATGGTGTTGCTTCTGTCCTCTCTGGCACAATCGCCACCTACCATTTCCGCGTAAAAGATACCGTAAATGAAGGAGAAGCTTTCCCATTTTCCCTGTCAATCAGTGAGGTTTGCGATTTTTCTGCTCAGCCGCTTAATTTAGACACCCAACAAGACTTATTGATTCCCATCGTGAACAGTTCCAACAGTTCCAACAGTACAGATGTTGATGATTCCAGTCCGCTTCTACAAGATCTTTCGGTCACCAAACCGGAAGGAATTTCTCTTTCTCCTGACTTTTCTCCAGAGCATCTGGAATATGAAACGACCGTTCCTGCAGACGAAAATGAGATTTGGTTTTCTGCACAAAGCGCGGAAGAAGGAAGCAAAATTACAGTCAACCGCCATACTTTAAGTGCTGCCGGAAGTACGACAATCATTCGGGTAACCGTAAAATCTGCAGACGGAAAACATTCTTCCGAATACCATGTACAGGTATCCCGCTCGCAACGCACCTCTGAAACAAAAGCAGAAACCGAAACAGGAACCGGACGCAGGACCAGAACCAGTGGTACTGTTGGCGGTTCTGTAAAAAAAGGTTCCTCCAAAAAGTCGACGGGAGCAAGCGTAAAACGCTCCACTTTATCAGAAGACCCCGAAGATGAATCTTATACGATTGATTCTGGTTCAAGCCGTAAAAATTCTTCTTCTTTTTTCCAAAACCAATTTCCAGCCTTTTTATCCGGGGCCGCTATGGTCGGTGCAGGTGCGCTGATTGCTTTGCTCTGTATATTACTGCTCCGTAAAAAGAAAAATTAAAACGATTCAAAATAATCTAACAGATTTATTTTGTCATCGAAAAAGTGCCTGATGGATTGAATCCATCAGGCACTTTTTCAACGTTTTATAAAACCCTCAAGCTATTTTTCAGACCGCTGTATCAGAAGTAGCTTTCTCCGAATTTCCCTTTTTCCCAAAGAGTGTCTTTAAGCAGGAGGCCGCTACCATAATACCAAGGGCAACCAGCAAAACCGCCACAATCAGCTGGAGACCATCGGTCATGAAAACAAAATTACTGGAACCGAGTTTGACAACGATCGAGATGATCGACTGTACCAGAGCGGTAAAAGTAACCGCCAGCATCACAAACATCGGTATATAGAGCATCCAACCTTGGCGTCCCGTGCATTTGAGGAACACCGCAAGGCTGATAAGCACCAAAGCTGCGAGCAACTGGTTTGCGGAACCAAACAGCGGCCAAATATTGTTATAACCGCCAAGGCTCAGGACACAGCCACAAGCAAGCGTAATAATCGTAGAAATATATTTATTGCTCAGGAATTTTGCTACCGAAGAACTCCCCTGCCCAAACAGTTCCTGGAATGCAATTCTGCCGATACGCGCAACTGCATCAAGGCTGGTAAGTGCCAGCGTCGAAACTGCCATATTCATGACACACATTGCAGCGTCCTGCGGCATACCGATCTGTACGAGGAAGCTTGCAACACCTCTGGAGAAGATTGCAAACGGCGTTCCCTGAGCAGCTGCATGCGTTATCGGATCTGCAGCGGCACCTGCAACACAGAGTGCAACAACCGCCAGCAAAGATTCCAGCAGCATCGCGCCATACCCGATCGGAAGCATATCTTTTTCATTCTTGATCTGACGGCTGCTGGTGCTGGAAGAAACCAAGCTATGGAATCCGGAAACCGCACCGCAGGCAATCGTCACAAACAGCATCGGGAAGAGCATTTTCCCATTCACATTAAAGCTGGTCACCGCTGGCAGATTAATGGAAGGATGCATTACCAAAAGTCCAATCACTGCGCCGGCAATCATGGTCAAAAGCAAAAACGTGCTCAAATAATCACGAGGCTGAATCATTACCCACATAGGCAATGCGGCAGCAATAAACAGATAAGCAAAGATCACTGCAAGCCATGTCCCCTTATCCGCATAAAGGGGAAAATTAAGGCCGATTAACATCAAAACGGCTGTAAAAACGATTCCGCAAGCCGCCATCACGCCGCCCTTTGGCTTTGCATATTTCATGAAAAATCCAAAAATTACCGCACCAAAGATAAAAAGCATTGTCATGGAAGCTGTGCCGCCGTTGGCATAAATCTTAGCACCAGTATCGGGTGCAAAGCCGCTGAAGGTGCCGGCAACCATATCCGCAAAGGCTGCGATGACCAACAGGCTGAAAAGCCATTCGAAAATCAGGAACAGCGTTTTTCCGGTTTTCCCGATATAATCTTCGATAATAGAACCAATTGTCTTACCTTTTGTTTTTACCGAAGCATACATGGAAGTAAAATCCTGTACCGCTCCGAAAAATACACTGCCGATCAAAATCCAGAGCAGCGCCGGCAGCCAACCAAACATACAGGCAATAATCGGGCCTGTGATCGGGCCTGCACCCGCAATCGAACTAAACTGATGACTAAACACGACCAAGCTGTTAGTAGGAATATAATCCTCGCCGTCCTCTTTTTCATAAGCCGGCGTTTTCGCATTGGGATCAACTCCCCAAGTTTTGACCAACCATCGGCCGTACAGCAAATACCCACCGCCCAGCACGACGATAGAAATTGCTACGATGATAAGTGCATTCATCTATGATCTCTCCCTTTCCTCAAAAAAGTTCCTCAAGTTTTCTTCTATGCTATATAAAAAAACCCCCGCCTCTGATTTTTTAATCAGAGGCGAAGGTTTTGAATTTTCTCCGCGGTACCACTCTGTTTGTCGTTTTCTAAACGACCGCTTTTCCCGCTAAGGGGTTCCCTTTTAACGGTGGGTATTCCGGCTTCGGCTACTTTCCAATTCACCGAAACAGCTCGCAGGTGAGGGCCATCTCTTTCTCCGCTGCCGTCTTCCACCAAATAACGGTTCTCTGTATGCTCAAAAGAGCAGGTCATATCCTGATCCATGCCTTTGTTTGATTTGATTTGTCTCAAAGCATAGCACTGTCATCGTGATTATGCAAGAATCTTTTTGCATAATTCATTCATTTTGTACGAATGCACAGTGTCCATCCCTTTTGGTTGCTTAATTTTTGGGCAACTTGCGTTTTTTGCTTTAAAGTAGTAAATTTTTCAAAAAAAGGATTGACTTTTTTTGAAAAAGCTCATAAGATAAAGCAAATATAATTTTTTTCAAATGCAATGATAGGGACAAAGTTTCTAATGTGGATTCCTCACAGAGAGACGCTGCTTGGTGAAAGGCGTCAGGAGCATATTTCTGAATCATCCCCCTTGAGCAGACGGCTGAACACAATTTTTGTCAGTAAGTGGCGTCCGGATTTCCCCGTTATCGGAAAACGCATTTTAAAGTTATCCTAACTCCGATGCGTATGAGGTCACAAAACCTTTTGTGATAAAGCAGAGTGGTACCGTGGTATCTGAAAAAACAGAGCCGCCTCTGTTTCCTGAATTTTTCGGGAACAGAGACGGCTCTGTATTTTTTACAGTAAAAATACCGGCTTTAGAGTCGGAAGAGAAGAAAGGGGTTCAACTTATGAAACTGACTGGTGCGCAAATTCTCATGGAATGTCTGCTGGAACAGGGCGTTGATACGGTATTTGGCTATCCCGGCGGCGCCGTCCTCAACATTTACGATGCACTTTACGAATATCAGGACCGAATTCGCCATATTCGTACTGCGCATGAGCAGGGTGCCGCCCATGCTGCTGACGGCTATGCCCGCTCCACCGGAAAACCCGGCGTCTGCATCGCAACTTCCGGCCCGGGCGCTACCAATCTTGTAACCGGAATCGCTACCGCCTATATGGATTCCATTCCGATGGTGGCAATCACTGGGAACGTCAATGTTGAACTCTTGGGGCTGGACTCCTTTCAGGAAGTGGATATTACCGGAATTACGATGCCGGTTACAAAGCATAATTTTCTGGTAAAGCATATCGAAGATCTCGCCGATGTTATCCGTGAGGCCTTCCAGATTGCAATAACCGGACGGCCCGGTCCTGTTCTGGTGGATATTCCAAAGGACGTGACGGCTCAGCTTTACGATTATGAAAAATGCACTCCGCTGCCCGCACCCAAAGGGAATTTTCCGACCGATGAACGGTTCTATGAAGCACTCGACATGCTAAAAACAAGCCGGCGTCCCTTTTTGTATCTTGGCGGCGGCGTGGTCTCAGCAGGAGCTTCTAAAGAAGCGCGCGCTTTCGCTGATCTCCTCGATGCGCCGGTCGCTTCCTCGCTGATGTGCCAGGGCGGAATGGATGCTAAAAGTCCCCGTTATCTAGGTCTTCTTGGAATGCACGGAACAAAAGCCAGCGCCCAGACATTAAAGAACTGTGATCTTTTTGTCGCCGTGGGAACTAGATTTTCCGATCGGGTTTTATGCAACTCTAAACTTTTTGCACAGCATTGCCCGATCCTGCAAATTGAAATTGATACCGCAGAATTTAATAAAAATATCGACTGTGATCTCAAGATGAAAGGGGACGCGAAAAAGATTCTGCGCAAGCTTTTAAAACTTCTCCCTCAACAAGATCACCAGAAGTGGATGGAACAGACAGCCCTTTGGAAAGAGCAGTATCCGCTCTCTCAGTCCTCCCCCACCCCGGAACTTCCTACCCCGAAAGAGCTGATCGAAACGTTGGATCGATTAACTTCCTCCAATGCGATTATTGCGACAGAAGTCGGGCAGCACCAGATGTGGGCGGCGCAATTCTATCAATTCCATCGTCCCCGCCAGTTTATCAGCTCCGGAGGCTTAGGTACCATGGGATTTGGTCTCGGCGCCGCGATGGGCGCACAGGTTGCAAATCCGAAACAGAAAGTCATCAATATTGCCGGAGACGGAAGCTTTCATATGAACTGCAATGAGCTTTCTACACTCGCAAATTACCAGATTCCCGTAGTGGAAATGGTCTTTAACAATTCTGTTCTTGGCATGGTGCGGCAATGGCAGAAACTCTTTTACCACAATCATTTCTCCCAGACAACTCTCGATCACAATACAGATTTCTGCAAGCTGGCAGAAGCGTTTGGCGTCAAAGCCTATCGGATTCACACAAAAGACGAAGTGGAACCAATCCTCAAAAAAGCACTTGCAGAAAAAGGGCCTGTCCTGATCGACTGCTGGATCGATCAAGATGTTAACGTGCTGCCGATGGTTCCTGCCGGAGCGTCTGCGGAAGAACCGATGCTGGAAATGTAAGGAGGAAAGATCATGTACGATAAAAAGCAAAGCGGCGAAAAAGAATATGTACTTTCGATCCTTGCCAAAAATAATCCGGGGGTTCTTCTCCGAATTGCGGGTCTTTTCAGCCGACGCTGCTACAACATTCTCTCGATTGTTGCCTGTCAAACGGAAGATACCGATTATTCGCGGATTTTGATCGTCGTCTCCGGAGACGATCGAATCGTCCGTCAGGTCGACAAACAGGTCAGCAAATTGATTGATATCCAAGAAGTTACCGTTTTGGACCGCAACAATACGATTATCCGAGAGCACCTGCTCCTCAAAGTAAAACGCACTGCAAAAAACAGCGAACGTCTGGTAGAAATTGCGAATGTATTTCATGCAAACATTCTGAATGTGGAACCGAATTCCATGATTTTAGAACTTACCGGAGACGCTTCTACAATTAATTCTTTTATTGAACTCTACACGCCCTACCAAATTTTAAAAATTCTCCGTACGGGCTCTATGGCAATGTCTAAATAAAAAGTAAAAGCTCTAAAATTGATTTCATTATTCAACCAAAAAGGAGGAGCAAATCCATGCTCACACAGCCTATGCTTACACTTGATAACGTTTATCACGCCGCCTTTGTTCTGCGGGAAATCGCTCGAAAAACCGATTTGATTCCCGCCCCCCAGATCGGCGAAAACTGCAGTGTTTATCTTAAAACTGAAAATCTTCAGGTAACAGGTTCTTTTAAAGTCCGCGGAGCTTATTATAAAATTTCGCAGCTGACCCCCGCTGAAAAAGAAAAGGGAGTCATCGCCTGTTCTGCTGGCAACCATGCTCAAGGCGTCGCATTGGCTGCTGCCAAAAATCATATTTCCTCTCTGATCTGTATCCCGGCTACCGCTCCGATCAGCAAAGTGGAAGCGACCAAACGCTATGGTGCCGAAGTCTGCCTGGTCCAGGGCGTTTATGATGACGCGCATGACAAGGCTGTAGAGCTTCAAAAAGAAACAGGCCGGACGCTGATTCACCCCTTCGATGACCCGGACGTGATCGCCGGCCAGGGAACAATCGGTCTTGAAATTCTGGATCAAATGCCGGACGCCGACGTCGTTTTGGTTCCAGTGGGCGGCGGCGGACTTGCTTCTGGAGTCGCCTTTACCATTAAATCTCTGCGCCCAAGCTGCAAAGTCTACGGAGTACAGGCAGCCGGTGCTGCCAGCATGGAGCACGCACTTGAAGCAAAAAAATCGGAAGGGGTAGAAGAAGTACACACCTTTGCGGATGGCATTGCGGTTAAATGTCCAGGAAATCTGACCTATAAACTATGCAGTAAATATCTAGACGGTGTCATCACGGTTTCTGAGGATGAAATCGCGGCGGCAATCCTGACTCTGATCGAACAGCAAAAGCTGATTACAGAAGGTGCAGGCGCCGTCTCTGTTGCAGCCGTCCTTGCAAACAAACTGGATCTCAAAGGCAAAAAAGTGGTTTGTCTGCTCTCCGGTGGCAACATCGACGTGACCATTCTCAGCAAGGTCATCAGCCGCGGCCTTCTCAAATCCGGCCGTTCCGCAGAACTGACCTTTAAGCTGCTGGATCGTCCCGGCGAATTGAGCACAATCTCCTCTACGATTGCAAAGCTCGGCGGCAACGTCGTCGGTGTTTATCACGACCGAAGCGACTTGGAAACCGATGTCTCCGGTTGTTTTCTGCGAATCCGAATGGAAACCCGCAACACCGAACATATCGAGCAAATTCGCCGTGCGCTGGAAGCCGAAGGATATCCGTCCATCTAATAAGCAGTCCCTCGATCCATATATAAATAGAAAAGGGAACCACACATGAAATAGGTGGTTCCCTTTTCTATTTTTTATAATGTAAACTAATTGGACTTTTCAAATAAAAAACATATAAGAATTTAGCTCACCCGAAACCTTTTCCGCTAAGTCGGAAAGCGTAAAAGATTCCAAAGATGTCTTGACCTCTTCATCCATCTTTTGATAAACAGTATCCAAAACATGATTGAGCGCCTGATGCCCTTCGTTAAGGACTGGCTCGGCCTTTTCAAAAAGTGACTGATCACAGGCTTTTAGCACTGCATAAGCGGTAATCTTCTCCGGCAGCAGCGCCAGCCGATAACCGCCCTGTGCCCCTTTTGTTGAGAGGACCAATCCCGCTCTTTTTAATAAAGAAAACACTTGTTCCAAATAAATCTTCGAAATATTAAGCTCTTCAGAAATTCGCGCTACCGTTTTTACAGTATCGTGGCCACTCTGTGTCAAATAAACCATTGCTGCCAAAGCATATTTCCCTTTTGCGGAAACGCGCATAATCAGCCGCCCTCCTTTTCGCTTCTTCAATGATACTCAATTTCAAAATACTTGTCAATCAGGAGGCCTTTTCTTAAAAAAGAAAAATCCTCCGACTGGCTGGATCGGAGGATTTGCGCTTTTTAAAAAGCGCAGTTGTAAGAAAAGAGAGGTTATCTATTCTAAGCACTTGCAAGCATGTTTAACATTCAAGATACAAAATAATGTTCCATATTTCTTTATGCAACATTATTATCGTTCCTTGAAGTATTTATAGAATATCAGAAAGATGCAAGAATGTCAATAAAAAATTCACCAAAGAGTTTTTTAATCTTTCGTTAATTTTTTATTTTTCTCACATTAAACGATCATCATAGTGGGCGCGGGGCCCTCCAACATACTTTGCTCTCGTACGAGCACAGATCAAAATAGCCTCTCCAATATGATCGATTGAAAGACGGGTTGGAACTGCTACCCGCTTCAAATGCATCCCGATCAAAGTCCCCCCGATATCCATTCCGCAGTCAGCCCGAATTTCTTCCACCGCCACCGGGTGCTCGAATGTTTGATAGGCTGTTGTTGCAAAACTTCCACCGGCATGTGGTTGTGGGACAACATTTACCTGCTCATAATGAAACTTTTCCGCTGCCTCTTGCGGAAGGATCAAAGAGCGGTTCAAATGTTCACAGCATTGTGCCGCCAGATAAACACCTCTTTTTTGTGTTTCTTCATAGATTCCGGAGAAGATTTCCTGTGCTGCTTTTAGGCTGCTGTCGGTTCCAATTTTCTTTCCGACAACCTCACTCGAGGAACAGCCAACCACCATTAACTGCCCCGCTTTCATATGCGCAGCTTCCAATAGTTCGGCCGCTGCCATTTTTGCCTGCTGATGCAGTTCTTCAAGTAATTTCATGCAAAACGCATCCTTTCCTTTTTAAATTTTTATGTGTTTTCTCCAATTTTACTTTCATCTAAAAAAGCCCTTCCAAAGACAATCTCCCTGCAATTTGGGATTTTGTCTCAAAAGGAGCTTCTCTGCCGGATTTTAGTTGATTTTTTCCAAAATTCAGTATACTATTTTTGTATCAGAAGTCAAGGAATCGCTTTCCTTTAATATAGCAAAACGATTCAGCTATTCGTCACGCACTTTTCACAAAATTCTGATAGAGTAAAAATCGAAATATGAGAGGAGATTGAGAATCAAAATGAACCGTTTGTTAGTAGTAGATGACGAAGATAAAATTCGCCTGTTGATTCGCAAATATGCAGAATTTGAAGGTTATTCTGTGGAAGAAGCCTCAGACGGCATGATTGCCGTGAATCTCTGCAGAAAACATCCTCACAGCTATGATTTAATTATTATGGACATCATGATGCCCGAACTCGACGGATTTTCGGCCGTGCATGAGATTCGAAAATGCTGCTCCACTCCGGTTTTAATGCTTTCTGCCCGCGGAGAAGAATATGATAAGATTCACGGATTTGAACTTGGCATTGACGATTACGTTGTAAAGCCCTTCTCTCCAAAGGAATTGATGATGCGGGTAAGTGCGATTATCAAGCGCACACACCCCGAATTAAACACTGCTCAAAAAAAGATTCTTTCCTTTGAGGGTCTCAATATTGATTTTACTGGCCGAATTGTTACCATTGACGGCCAAAAGGCCGATCTTTCTCCAAAAGAATACGATCTGCTCTTCTACCTTGCAGACAACCGCAATATTGCACTGACTCGCGAAAAGCTGATTACAAATGTATGGGGATATGATTTTTACGGAGATGACCGTACCTTGGATACCCATATTAAATTACTCCGCAGAAGTCTTGGCCCCTACGCAAAATTTATTGTGACACTAAGAGGGGTGGGCTATCGCTTTGAAGCTTAAATCGCCGAAAAAATTGGTTCACTCCATGCGGGAAAGATGGCAAAAGATCAGTATTAAATGGCGAATTCTCAGTATTTTTGTTTTGTTCATTGTTTTTGTTCTAATTTTACTGTGGCTATTTCAAACTGTTTTTCTGAATCAGTTCTACGAGAATATTAAGCAAAAAGAAATTTTGGGCTCTTCCTCAACGATAGAAAAAGCGGTTTCAAATGATATGCAGCCAGAGGATCTAAAAGCACTTTGCAAACAAGAGGCACAGCGCAATCAGCTTTGTATCCTGATTTTGGACAGCAATGGAAACGTTTATGGGGCGGATGCCTCTCCAAACCGTCTGTCTACCGAAATGGGAGAATCTTCTATCCGCCTGTTTCTCAATTTTCTTTATCAAAATACGCAGGCAGAGGGTGGGACTCATTTTGAACTGGTGAATCCACAAAATGCAAGCTCTTCTGTCTGGGACACACTTTTCCGCAGCCGTGCCTTTATCTATAATTCAATTCGGCAGGATTCTAACGGAAGCCCTTATATGATTTTTCTCTACAGCGTGATTACACCGCTGAGTGCAACCGTCAGCACCATTCGTTCTCAGCTGTTTCTGATCACGGGAATTCTATTGGTTTTTGCCGTGTTATTGGCCTTTTATCTTTCCAAACATATTAGCAAACCAATTATTCAGATCAATGATGCCGCAAAAGAACTCGCAACAGGAGATTACAACGTCACATTTCGGGAAGGCGGCTATCGGGAGATCAGCGAACTTGCCCGCACCCTGAACTATGCGGAACACGAGCTGGGCAAAGTGGAACATCTGCAGCGGGAACTGATTGCCAATATCAGCCACGACCTGCGCACCCCGCTTACAATGATTTGTGGTTATGCAGAAGTAATGCGTGATCTTCCGGGCGAAAACACCCCCGAAAATATCCAAGTCATCATTGACGAAGCAACTCGTCTGACCAATCTCGTAAACGATGTGCTGGATATCAGCAAGTTGGAATCCGGCACACAAAAACTGGAAAAATCAGAGTTCAGTTTAACGAATGAAATTCGCGAAACGACGAAGCGCTACCAAAAGCTTACCGACTGTATCCTAACTTTTGAATCCGACCGAAACGTAACTATCTTTGCCGATGAACTAAAAATTTCTCAGGTTCTTTACAATCTGATTAACAATGCGATCAATTATACAGGCACTGATCGAAAGATTCAGATTCGTCAGCTTGTTCGTGATCATCAAGTAACGGTTGAAGTGACTGACACCGGAGAAGGAATTCCGTCCGACAAGCTTCATGACATCTGGGATCGTTACTATAAGGTAGACAAAGAGCATAAGCGCGCCCAAATCGGCACTGGTTTGGGGCTCTCGATCGTAAAGTCAATCCTAGATATGCATAATGGCACCTATGGAGTACGCAGTGCAATCGGTGTTGGGAGCACCTTCTGGTTTCGTCTGCCGATCCTTTCAGAATCTCCCGTAGGGGCACTTCCGGAAGGAACCCATCAGCCCGACTCCGCTCCCCCGCAATCCTGATTTTTTAATTTTATTTTTAATTTTATATTTAAAAAGCAGCTCAAAAGTGGAAGGGTATGATTCTCTTTCCTTTTGACTGCTTTTTCATTTTAAAGTATAAACGGCTCCAGCTTTTGTAAAAATATCGATGATCCATTTGTATTTTTTAGTGATTGGTGGTTTTTCTTTAAGAAGCATGTTATACTAATTAAATTGTAATCAATTCATCTCTTCTGGAGGGATTCAATGAATATAACAGTGATTGGCTGCGGCCGTTGGGGAAGTTTTCTCGCATGGTATGCAGCGAAACTTGGACACGCCGTGACAATTTACGGGCGCAAAAATTCCACTCGTTTTCACCAATTACAGGAAACCGGCACAAACGGTCTTGTTTCCTTCGGGCCGAAAACAAAGATGACCACTGACCTGCCAAAAGCCGTTGTTTCTGCCCAAATGGTGATCATTTCGATTGGTGCTCAAGGGCTGCGCAGTCTGATGGCGCAGCTTCAGCCCCTGTCATTTTCGGGAAAAACAATGGTTCTCTGCATGAAAGGGATTGAAGCTTCCACCGGTCTGCGCCTAACACAGATTGTCCGTGAATTTTTGCCTGATATTGATTTAGGGATCTGGGTCGGTCCCGGGCATGTGCAGGATTTTGTAAAAGGACTTCCAAATTGCATGGTGGTCGACAGTGACCGTGAAGAAGTAAAAGCGCGCATCATCGACGCAATGGGCAGCGATCTCATTCGCTTTTATTATGGGGACGATCTTCTCGGCAACGAAATCGGCGCCGCCTCCAAAAACGTAATCGGAATTGCCGCCGGCATTTTGGACGGCAGAAATAAAACGTCCCTGAAAGGTCCTTTAATGTGCCGTGGCACCCGCGAAATTGCACGGCTAATCAAGGCAATGGGAGGAAATGAACTTACCGCCTATGGTCTTTCCCATCTGGGTGACTATGAAGCAACTGTTTTCAGCAAATACAGCCACAACCGGCAATTTGGTGAAAGCTTTGTTAAAAAAGAACCTTATGGGGAGCTTGCCGAAGGTGCCGCCACTGTAAAAGCGATGCTGCTCTTGGGGGAAAAATATCAGGTTGAGCTTCCGATCTGCGACGCGGTAGACCGCATCATCCATCAAAATCAGGATGCCGACGACTGTATTAATCGTCTCTTTACACGCAGCCTGAAACACGAATTTTAAAACCATCTGATATAAAGGTAAAGGAGAGATCTTTATGAGTGAATGCAATCATGACTGCAGCAACTGTCAAGAAGCCTGTTCCAGCCGCCAGCCAAACCCACAGGATTTTCGGGTCCCGCTCAATCCCAAAAGCCGTGTAAAAAAAGTAATCGGAATCGTCAGCGGCAAGGGCGGCGTCGGCAAAAGTCTGATTACCTCCATGATGGCGGTTCAGATGAACCGTCTGGGCCATCGAGTCGGCATTATGGATGCCGATATTACCGGTCCTTCGATTCCGAAAGCCTTCGGGATCCATGAAAAAGTTTTTGCACAGGATGAATTGATCGTTCCGCGCCGCAGTAAAAATAATATCCAGATTGTCAGCACCAACCTCCTTTTGGAGGAAGAAACCGCACCGGTCGTTTGGAGAGGCCCAATCGTCGCCAACATGGTGAAGCAGTTTTGGAGCGATGTTTTCTGGGACGATGTAGACTATCTGTTTGTAGATATGCCTCCGGGAACCGGCGATGTCCCGCTGACGGTCTTCCAGTCTCTGCCGGTAGACGGCATTCTCATTGTCACTTCCCCGCAGGAGCTGGTCTCTATGATTGTCTCTAAAGCAGTTACCATGGCAAATATGATGAAAATTCCGGTTCTTGGAATTATCGAAAATATGAGTTATATGATATGTCCCGACTGCGGGCATAAGCTCTTCCCTTTTGGACAAAGTCATACCGAAGAAGTAGCCTCCCGCTATTCTTTAAAGGTCCTGGCACATTGCCCCATCGACCCGCAAATCTCTGCAAAAATCGATGCTGGAAAAGCAGAAGAAATCGAAACTCCCTGGCTTTTAGACGCCTCACATTCTTTAGAATCTCTTTTATAAAAGCAAACAAAAATAAAAGCAAACAAAAAGAAGACTTGCACAAAACAAGTCTTCTTTTTTTATTTATTTTTTAATATTGTATTGACAATTAATTATTTAAGTCTATAATAGTTAATGCTATTAATATTTTAAAAGGAGAGATTTTTACGGAACGCGAACGTCGGCAGCAATTAATGGAATCTATCCACCGGCTAAAGAGTACCCACCATTGGTTTCCATGGCCGGAAGGCCTGGGGCCAGGGGAATTTTTTACCCTAAATATGATCATTCATGCGCAGCATTTGAACCCAGAAGGCTTAAAATCCAGTGAAATCGGCAATCATTTTCATATGAGCCGTCCGGCAGTAAGCCAAATGCTTTCTTCTCTGGAGAAAAAGGGGTTTATTGAACGCACAATTTGTCCGGAAGACCGCCGCGTCATTTATGTCCGTTTAAAGCCAGAAGCAAAATTAAGGTTTGAAGCTTATGGAAAAGAAGTTATGAAACGGGTGGATGATGTATTTGACCAGCTTAGTGAAGAAGAAGTCCAACAGATGATCGCGCTTTCCGATCATCTTTACAGCTCCCTTTTGCGGATCCGTGAAAAGTATGAATCTCAAAGTTGGAAGCCAAATTGTAACCACACAAAGGAGGGACCACACATCTCATGAAAAAAGTAATGCGATATCTTGGGCACTACTGGGCAACAATTCTCTTTGCAATTGTGCTTTTATTTGTGCAGGCATCATGCGATTTGAACCTGCCAAATTATATGAGTCAAATTGTCAATGTCGGTCTGCAGCAAGGGGGCGTGGAAAACGCCTCTCCCGATGCAATCAGTGCAAAAGGAATGACCTTTCTGCAAATCTTTATGGACGAAAATGAAAAGACGGATGTCAATGCCTCTTATTCTCTTAAATCTGTGGGAGAACTAGCAGACAGTTATCCGCTTAACAGCACCGAAGAAATCTATACGCTGAATAGTGGTGTTTCCACCGAAACGCGCAGCCACCTGAACGAAATCTTCGGCCAAAGCACATGGACTTTCATTGATACGATGAAAAGCCTTCAAACACAGTCTGGTTCCTCCTCCCCAATGATGGGAAATTCAGACTCCCCCAGCACTTCTGATCTTTCCTCTATTGATTTTTCAAAGCTCTATCAGATGATGCCGATGCTTCAGAAAATTCCCGCTTCTGTCATTAATGAAGCCCGAACAGAAGCGCAGCAAAATCAACAGTCTCTTTTGGAACAGAGCGGAACCATTTTAACGAAAAACTTTTATCAAGAATTGGGCGTCAATACCGATTCTATTCAGCAAAATTATATTATGCACCAAGGACTCCTAATGGTGCTCATCACACTAGCAAGCGGTATTGCTTCCGTTTTGGTCGGTTTGATCTCCGCAAGAGTCGCTGCAGGCATTTCGCGCGATCTGCGTCGGGATATCTTTTCCAATGTGGAAGATTTCTCCAACTCGGAATTTGACAAATTTGGCACCGCTTCTTTGATTACCCGTACAACCAATGATGTCACACAAATTCAGATGTTTTTCGTCTTTGGAATCCGCATGATCTGCTACGCGCCGATTATGGGAGTCGGCGGAGTCATCATGGCACTCAAAAAATCCGGTTCCATGACCTGGATCATTGCGCTGGCCTGCGCTTTACTGATTGCTTTAATTCTAGTAATTTTCACCGTTGCCATGCCGAAATTCAAAATTATGCAGAAACTGATAGACCGGCTCAACCTGGTCGCCCGTGAAAATTTAAGCGGTTTGATGGTAACACGCGCTTTCAGCAATCAAAAATTTGAAGAAGACCGCTTCGATACCGCCAATAAAGATCTTACAAATACACAGCTCTTTGTTAACCGTGTGATGGTCTGCATGATGCCAACCATGATGTTCATCATGAACGGTGTTTCTTTACTGATCGTTTGGGTAGGAGCCCATCAAATCAGTGAAAGCGCCATGCAGGTTGGCGATATGATGGCCTTTATCCAGTATGCGATGCAGATTATCATGAGCTTCCTTATGATTTCCGTCATGTTCATTATGTTCCCCAGAGCTGCTGTTGCAGGAGACCGTATTGCAGAAGTGTTGGAGACAAAGCCTTCGATCCACGACCCTGAGAATCCGGAATCTTTTGACGAATCCAAAAAAGGAATCATCGAATTTAAAGATGTCTGCTTCCGGTATCACGGCGCTGATGAAGATGTTTTAAATCACATTTCCTTTACTGCAAATCCAGGTAAAACCACTGCTTTTATCGGTTCCACCGGCAGCGGAAAATCCACGCTGATTAACTTGATCCCTCGCTTTTACGATGTGACGGGCGGCGAAATTCTGGTGGACGGACGCGACATTCGTAAAGTTCCCCAAAAGGAACTTCACAGCCGGATCGGCTATGTTCCGCAAAAAGGAGTGCTTCTCTCGGGAACGATTGCCTCCAACTTACGTTACGGTGCGCCGGATGCAACCGATGAAAAAATTGAAAAAGTTGCCGAGGTTGCACAGGCTTCCGAATTTATCAATACAAAGCCGCAAAAGATGGAGGAGTCTATCTCCGAAGGCGGAAACAATGTCTCCGGCGGGCAAAAGCAGCGGCTCTCAATTGCCCGTGCGCTTGCCACCAATGCGGAAATCTATTTGTTTGACGACAGCTTTTCCGCATTGGACTTTAAGACAGACGCTGCGCTGCGCAAAGCACTTCATCTCTACACTTCCACAGCGACAATTCTTTTGGTTGCCCAGCGAGTGAGCACCATCATGCATGCAGACCAGATCATCGTTCTGGAAGAAGGAAAGATTGTCGGCTGCGGCACTCATCATGAACTTTTGGAAACCTGCCCCACCTATTATGAGATTGCATCTTCACAGCTTTCAAAGGAGGAATTAGAATGAAAGATCAAAAATCCGCTCCTCCGATGAAACACCGCGGTCCAATGGGACACGGCCCCAATGCCGTTATGCAGCGTGGTGAAAAAGCAAAGGACTTTAAAGGCACCATTCGCAAACTGATCAAATATATCGGCAAATACCACTTGGCTCTGATTGTCGTCTTCTTGTTCGCAATCGCCAGCACTGTTTTTGCA
The DNA here is from genome assembly GCA_002411615.1 of Ruminococcaceae bacterium UBA5397. Lineage (GTDB taxonomy): Bacteria > Bacillota > Clostridia > Oscillospirales > Acutalibacteraceae > Caproicibacterium. Next base: position 806 of record DHOF01000139.1, on the reverse strand, counting down.
ATCATCGGTCCAAAAGTGTTGGGAAATGCCACGAATGAAATCTTTTCCGGTTTGATGAATCAAATTTCCGGCACAGGAGAAGGAATTGACTTTTCCAAAATTGCAGGCACTCTTTTGACTCTTGTCGCCCTCTATGTTATGAGCGCTCTCTTTTCCTATATTCAAGGCTGGATCATGAGCGGCATTTCGATGAAAGTCACCTACCGCATGCGTAAGGAAATTGAAGCAAAGATTCAAAATCTTCCGCTTGGCTATTATGATACAACAACAACCGGTGAAGTTTTAAGCCATATTACAAACGATGTTGATACCATTGCACAGAGCTTTAACCAGTCGATTACGCAGATTATTACCAGTATCACAACTCTGATCGGAATTCTCATTATGATGTTCTCCATCAGTTGGCAAATGTCTCTGGTTTCCCTCTGCATTATCCCGATCGCCGCAATTTTCATTGCTTTTATTGTCAGTCACTCTCAAAAATACTTTTCTTCTCAGCAGGAATATCTTGGCCATGTAAATGGTCACATTGAAGAAATGTATGGCAGTCACATTGTAGTAAAAGCTTTTAACGGCGAGGAAAAAAGCAAAGAGCAGTTTTCCGATTACAATGAAAACCTTTACGGCTCTGCATGGAAAAGCCAATTCCTTTCCAGCCTGATGATGCCGGTCATGCAGTTTATCGGCAATGCCGGATATGTCGCTGTCTGTATTCTCGGCGGTTATCTCGCAATCAACGGCACCGTGAGTCTCGGCGATATTCAGGCCTTTATGCAGTATGTTCGCCAATTTACACAACCGCTGAC
>DHOF01000096.1:3800-3985 GCA_002411615.1 Ruminococcaceae bacterium UBA5397 | reverse complement strand
GCTCGATCTTCTTCTAAAACGGATCAAAGCAATTCTGGATCAGTGTGCAGCTGGTGCCAATCCGGATACTGCCGATTATGAAGAGAATTGCACTCACAACTGCTCCACCTGCGGTGGTTGTCACTAATCGAATTTTTTTAAAAGCGGGCACATGATAAAAACGTGTCCGCTTTTTGTGTTTGATT
>DHOF01000096.1:1918-3528 GCA_002411615.1 Ruminococcaceae bacterium UBA5397 | reverse complement strand
TTTCGTCTGGGAGACTTTTATGAGATGTTCTATGATGATGCTGTTTTGGCATCAAAAGAACTGGACCTAACTTTAACTGGGCGGGACTGTGGACAGGAAGAGCGCGCACCGATGTGCGGGATACCTTTTCACAGCTATGAGCCCTATCTTGCCAAATTGGTGGCAAAAGGATATAAAGTCGCCATCTGTGAACAGATGGAAGATCCGGCATTGGCGAAAGGATTGGTCAAGCGTTCCATTATTCGTGTTGTAACGCCTGGTACTGTATTAGAAAGCAGTATGTTGGACGAAACAAAGAATAATTTTATTTCCTCTGTGTTTCTTGCAAACGATCAAGCAGGAATCTGTTTTTCGGATATTTCTACCGGTGAGCTTTATGCGACCCGCCTTGAAAAGCCTTTTGAGGAGTCTATTCGAGAAGAAATTTCCCGCTATAGTCCAAAAGAAGTTCTTTTAAATTCCGAAGCGGCCAAATTGAAAAGATTATCTGCCTTTTTAAAGGAGAGAATTTCTGCCAGTGTTGAAGTGCTGGAAGATGATCGCTATCTTCCGGATATTGTGGTCTCCAAAGTTCTTCATCAGTTTCATAAAGAAAATCTTGACGAATTAAAACTTCAGGATCAGCCGGAGATTACAGCAGCTATCGCTGCATTGCTTTCCTACCTGGAAGAGACACAGAGAACGGGAATTGAGCGAATTTCGCAGCCGGAAATTTATAGCGGCAGCCAATATATGAAGCTGGATCTCAACGCCAGAAGGAATCTGGAACTTTTGGAGACAATGCGCAATAAAGAAAAGCGCGGTTCTCTTTTGTGGGTGTTGGATAAGACGAAGACTGCGATGGGGAAACGTCTGATCCGCAGTTGGATCGAACAGCCTCTTTTGAGTCCTGCCAGAATCAGCCGCCGGTTAAATGCGGTTGAGGAACTTTGCAAAGACTCCATTTTTAGGGGAACCCTCTCTGATGAACTAGAGGGCATTCATGATTTGGAACGCCTCATGAGCAGAATTGTTTACGGCAGTGCAAATGGTCGGGAACTGCGATCTTTGGCTTCTGCTGCAGAAAAGCTTCCTAGAATCAAAAAGATGCTTTCTGATGTTCATTCGGACATGCTCTGTGATATCTGCCGCGAGATTGATCCGCTGGAGGATATTCAGGCGCTGATTGACCGTGCGATTGTGGAAGAGCCTCCGTTTTCGATTCGGGAAGGCGGAATGATCAAGCCTGGATTCAACGAAGAACTGGACAGTCTTAAAAATGATATGACAAATGGGCATGGCGTTTTGGCTCAGATTGAGGCACAGGAGAAAGAGAAAAATAAGATTCCAAAACTAAAAGTAGGCTACAATCGAGTATTCGGTTATTATATTGAAATTCCAAATGCCTACAAGGATATGGCGCCTGATCACTATATTCGGAAACAGACGCTGACAAACTGTGAGCGCTTTATTACGCCGGAGCTAAAAGAGTTAGAAGGCAGAATCCTTGGAGCACATGACAAGAGTGTACAGCTTGAGTATCATTTGTTTGATGAAGTCCGCTCAACAGTCGCAGCGCAGATAGACCGGATTCAGAAAACGGCTGAGGCAATCGCAAAATTGGATGTGCT
>DHOF01000096.1:0-1623 GCA_002411615.1 Ruminococcaceae bacterium UBA5397 | reverse complement strand
TTCCTTTTGTTCCCAATGATGCGAATTTTGACAAAAAAGAGAATCGGGTAGCCATTATAACGGGTCCCAATATGGCGGGCAAATCTACTTATATGCGGCAGGTAGCGCTGAATGTTCTGATGGCGCAGATCGGCTGCTTTGTGCCGGCTTCTTATGCGGAAATCGGTATTACGGATGCAATTTATACCAGAGTCGGTGCTTCGGATGACCTTGCGGCCGGGCAGTCTACGTTTATGGTAGAGATGGCGGAAGTGGCGGATATTCTAAAGCATGCGACTTCCAACAGCCTTTTGATTTTGGATGAAATCGGGAGAGGAACTTCTACATTTGACGGGATGAGCATTGCAAGGGCGGTTTTGGAATTTGTAGCAGATACCAAAATGCTGGGAGCCAAAGCCTTATTTGCGACACATTATCATGAACTAACGGAACTGGAAGAACTTTTGCCGGGCGTTAAAAACTATAACATTGCATGCAAAAAGCATGGAGACGATATTACTTTTTTGAGGAGAATTGTCCGCGGCGGCGCAGATGACAGTTATGGAATTGAGGTTGCAAAATTAGCGGGCGTACCCAATAAGATTGTCCGCAGAGCAAAGGAAATCTTGAAACAGATCAATGATGGTCAGATGATCTCACTCCCGGCTTCCGAAAAGAAAAAGGCACAGACAAAAGCGGACGATTCCATGCAGCTGTCACTGATGCCCTCTGAGGAATCGAAAGTAATGGACAAACTCAAAAAGCTGGATGTCAACACACTGACACCGATTGAATGTATGAATGAGCTTTTTGAGCTTTCAAGACTAGCGAAAGATACATAAAAGATGAAAATAGATAAGGCCAACCAAAGGGACGGTGAAAAGATTGGCAAAAATTAATGTTTTAGATAAGCATGTGGCAGAATTGATTGCTGCAGGGGAAGTTGTTGAACGCCCCAGCTCCGTCATCAAAGAGTTGGTGGAAAATGCGGTAGATGCAGAAGCCTCTGCAATTACCGTGGAAATTAAAAATGGCGGAGTCACCTTTATGCGGGTGACAGATAACGGCAGCGGAATTGAACGAGAAGATGTTTCAAACGCCTTTTTGCGTCACGCTACCAGTAAGGTGTTTTCACAAAAAGACTTGGAGCATATCGGAACGTTAGGGTTTCGAGGAGAAGCACTTGCTTCGATTTGTGCAGTTTCCCATGTGGAATTGCTGACCAGAACAAAAGAAGAATTGGCAGGGACCCGCTATGTAATTTCCGGCGGAGAAAAAGAAGTCTGCGAAGATGCTGGATGTGCCTCCGGAACGACGATTTTAGTGCGGGATCTTTTTTATAATACACCGGCCCGAATGAAATTCTTGAAAAAAGATGTGACGGAGGGAAATGCCGTAGCTTCCATCATTGATCATGAAGCTTTATCGCGCCCGGATATTAGTTTCCGCTTTTTGCGTGATGGAAAGGAAACGCTTCAGACACCGGGGGATGGAAATCTTAAAAATTCCATTTATGCAGTTTATGGAAAAGAATTTACTTCCGGGTTGATTCCAGTGGAATATACGCTTGATCGTGTTCGCGTCTGGGGATTTATCGGAAAACCGACGGCTTCCAGACCAAACCGCAGTATGCAGAATTTCTTT
>DHOF01000166.1:11932-12070 GCA_002411615.1 Ruminococcaceae bacterium UBA5397 | reverse complement strand
AACGACTGCCCATTTTCCATGGATACGGCCGAGGCCCTTGATGATAGCGGTAGAGCCGTTCTTGTTGTGCTGGGGATTATAGAGGCTGTTGAGCGGGCACCATGTGCCGGGATCAACCAGTGCGTTTACACGCTCCAT
>DHOF01000166.1:0-11735 GCA_002411615.1 Ruminococcaceae bacterium UBA5397 | reverse complement strand
GCGGTGTATTGGCCGGAAGCGTGCAGGGAATCGTCAGCACGGCCAGCCTGCTCAGCTGCCTGAGTCAGGGAGGCAATCTCATTTTCAACCTTTTTGATGTCCTGCTCATTTTCAGCGTTTGGTGCTGTTACCGGGCGTCCGATAACAGGCATATTCTGAAAATAGCAAGGCATGGAATACTGATGATCACTCATTATGCTTTTTCCTCCACAGGTACTTTAATAAATGCCTGGCCAGGATCGATTTCTTCGCGGATCATGCGGATAACTTCCGGATCAGGAGCATCCAACTTGACAGCCTTAGAAACATCAATGTCAAAGCCAGTATTTTCAATAATTTCTTCGGGAGAAGAAGACGGATAATAACCAGCAAGATACATTCTCTTTGTATCTTTGTCAAACTTCAGAATGCCGCGGTCGGTAACAACCATCTGCGGGCCACGGTTTCCAGGCAGGCCGTGAGCTTCACGTCCGCCAGGGCCTTCCATCCAGCCAGGGCTGGTAATATAGTCAACCTTTTGCATAAAGCGGCGTTTCTCATGCTGCATCATAATGATTGTGTTGCAGTATGTAGCAATGCCGTTCGCTCCGCCGGAACCGGTGAAACGAGTCTTCGGATGATGATAATCGCCAATGCTGGTGGAGTTTACATTGCCGAACGGGTCAATCTGAGCGCCGCCGATAAATGCAATCAGACGATCCTCGTTATGAAGCCATTCATTTGCTTCAAATCCGATGAAACGGATATTCGGCCACTGAACAGCACAATGTGCCATAAAACGAGCATCACCGACGCTGCGGGGAACTTCGATTGGGGAGCAGTCCATCAAACCACTCTCAACGATCAGGTGGCATTTCGGAGCATAAACGCGCTTTGCCAAAGATGCACCGATCAGCGGAAGGCCAGTACCAACAATTACGATCTGATCATTATGAATGCATTTCGCAATATTTACAGCCTGAATTTCTTTATTCGTATAATTCGTATAATCAGCCATCACTTAACCCTCCTTCGTCATATCTACAGCATAGCCGAGGCCCGGAATGACCTGCAGCTTTGCAAGACGGGAAGCACCAAGTTTGTTGATGTATTCCTCATGGTCTTTAACACCGTAGACCCACTCGTCCACAAATGTCTTAAAGTCCTCTTCAGTCTTGCTGGCGACATCATAAGCTTTGTAATAAGCCTTATCATAATCGTAAAGGCTGTAGCACTGAGACGGATGTGCACCAAAAGGAGCCAACACAACAGCATCCACGCAGAAGCCCGGAATGGAGTTGAGGGTCGGATCACGGCGAATCTGTTCATCGCTGATGATCTGCTCGCAGGTAACGATGGTCTTCTTAGCTGCAACTGCAATATCAACATCATGGAACTCATCTCCGATGATACGGCAGGTTCCATCCGGAGAAGCATACTGTACGTGGATAATTGCAGTATCAATTTCCGGAACCGGGCAAGCCAGAACTTTGTCGCCCTTCTTGAACGGGTTCTCGATGGTAACAAATTTATCATCCGGCAGTTTATCGATCTTCTGGCGCTGTTCCTTTGTAATGCCCCACTCGGTTTCCAAACCGGAACCGATCATCAGTTTGACCGGCAGGAACGGAAGGCCAAGGGAAGCCGCGTGCAGTTGGAGCATCAGAACATCCTGAGAATAATCTTCCATCAGGAGCTTGCCCTGCTCGTACGCTTTACGGAAACGACGGCATACATTTGTAAAACCAGAGTTTGCAATGTAGCAGTTGATGAATGCCTTTACACGGCCTTCGCCGATCAGCATATCGACATCATGGCCGGCAGGGCCTGTCTGGACAATAAAGTCCTTTTTGCCTTGACGCAAAATTTCATGAACAGCAGCGAAAGGCTTTCTGTTCGTTGTGAAGCCACCGAATGCGATAAAGTCGCCATCGCTGACGTACTTAGCAATCGCATCGTGCAGAGAATAGATTTTTCCCACGCTAAAAACCCCCTAATTATATTTTCATTGCCCATAAAGGGCAATTAATGAACAAAAGGATTGATTAGATCAAACTTTGAAAACGGTCAGGAAGTAACCGGCAGCCATTGCAGTACCAATAACGCCAGCCACGTTCGGCCCCATTGCATGCATCAGCAGGAAATTGGTCGGATTGTATTTGCGGCCTTCTACCTGTGAAACACGTGCAGCCATAGGGACTGCAGATACGCCAGCGGAACCAATCAGCGGATTGATCTTGCCGTGAGTCAGATGGCAAAGAAGTCTGCCGAAGAGAAGACCACCTGCAGTGGAGAATGAAAACGCAATCAAGCCCATTGCGATAATTGCCAGAGTTTGAGTGCGCAAGAAAAGTTCTCCGTTTGCAGTAGCACCAACGGAAAGTCCGAGGAAAATCGTAACGATGTTGCACAGAGCATTCTGAGCAACGTCGGAAAGACGCTCAACAACGCCGCTCTCACGGAACAGATTGCCCAACATCAACATGCCTAACAGCGGAGCAACATCCGGCAGGAGCAATGAGCAGAACAGAACAACAAAAATCGGGAAAATGATTCTTTCCACTTTAGATACTTTGCGCAGCTGGCCCATCTTAATCATGCGCTCTTTTTTAGTAGTAAGTGCGCGCATAATCGGAGGCTGAATCAGCGGAATCAAAGCCATGTATGAATACGCTGCAACGGCGATTGGTGCAACCAGATCCGGTGCAAGATTATTTGCAAGGTAAATAGAAGTCGGACCGTCAGCACCGCCAATAATGCCGATTGCAGCAGCCTGCCCCGGCGTAAAGAGGCCAGTTGCCAGTGCGAGCAGGAATGCGCAGTAAACACCGAGCTGTGCAGAAGCACCAAGCAACAAGCTGATCGGGTTTGCTATCAAAGGAGCAAAATCGGTCATTGCACCCACTCCCATAAAGATCAGGCAAGGGAACAAGTCCCCTTTAATGCCTTGATAAAGCACTGAAATGACGCCGCCTTCTTCAGCACCCATATTCGCAAGAGGCAAGTTCGCAAGGAAAATACCAAAAGCAATTGGAAGCAGAAGCAAAGGCTCAAACTGCTTTTTATGCCAAATACATCAGGATAAAGGATACAACCATCATCACAGCCTGCTGCCATGTCAGGGCAGCAAAACCCGACTGTTGCAAGATCCTCTCCAGAACAGTAATAAAATTCACTCTAAGCGTGCCTCCTTACTTCAGCACGACTAGCGTAGCATCGGTATCAACCATATCACCCTTATGTACCGGAATGTCTGCTACAGTTCCATCAGCCGGAGCAACGATCTCATTTTCCATTTTCATAGCTTCGAGCATAATGACAATATCGCCAGCTTTAACAACATCGCCGACTTTGCATTTAACATCCAGAATTTTGCCAGGCATTGGAGCGATCACGTTGTTTTCACCAACAACAGGAGCAGCAGGAGCGGCCGGAGCAGCAACAGGAGCAGGAGCAGCAGTGCGGGACATCGGCTGATATCCGCCCTCTACCTTTTCAATTTCGATCTCATATTTCTTACCATTCAAAGTTGCAACGTATTTCATCACAATTCTCCTTTAAAATTTAATTTTAAGAAAATAGTCATCTTGTTAGACCAATAAACCAAGTCTTATTTAATTTCCTTGATCTCCTTGATCTGAATTGTATCTGGAGAAGCATGTGCTTCCTCACAGGCTGCAGCCATCAAGACTGCATAAGTCTCGTCATCAACACTAGAAGCAATTGGTGCTGATGATGTTGACGGTGCTGATAGTGCTGATAGTGCTGATGGTACTGATGGTGCTGATGGTACTGATGGTACTGTTTCCCTGTTTTTCTGAGCTGAATTCACAATTTTTGACACAATAATAATTGCAACAGCCAATGCAATCAGAGATAGAAAAACAACTGCTATCCCCATTATGGAAACCATAACTGCGGTACCGGCATCCATTGTAGTCGAAGTCCACATATTAACGTTACACCTCCTTAAATTAAAATTTCTCGAGAGAGCGAAACGCGCCAGAATTGAATTGGTACTGATTTACTAATTTGCCTCCCGCCGCCGGCGGTAAAAGCAACTTGCCAACGGCAGCGTCAGCAATCAAGATACCGGCGCAACATCTTTCTGTATATTTCGCATTGTGGAATCCATTCCAATTTTATGCGATAGAAAAATGCCGTTCAACCGGCGCCGGAAAACTTACAATCTATTTTTTCAAAAAAGGTTTCCAAAAAAGAATCATTTTCCCTATCATTGTCCAAAATCGTTTGGATAATCAGCATTTTTAACAAATTGGATTATCCGTTTTTAGGTATATTGTTCAAACCCATTCTTGAACATTTTGTAAATTTTCATTCACATTATATCATAGATTCTTGGAAAAGCAACTAGAAAATTCGTGATTTTTTTTGGTTAATAGCAACAAATTAGCTGATTTGCTTTTGTTTTATCCGACAGATTTTCTTGAGAAATTCCGTGCTCAAATTTTTTGACTTTTGAATTTTCAATCGACCAATTCTTGCAAAATTAAATCTTTTTCTTTTGGAATCCCTGTGTATCTTTTACGCCGCTCATCTTAAGAAAAGCTGCTATAGCATTCGTTACATAGCAACCTTGTTTGTGTGCAAGATAAACTTCACGTCTTGCCAAAGGATCACTGAGTTTATAGTAAACCAACTGATTTGTCATTGGCAGATATGGATGCATAGACGCCCTTAAAAAGACGGCCCCCGCTCCGGTGCACGCAATGTAAAATGCAGTTAAAATCTGATCCAGTTTAATGACAATCCGCGGATGAAATCCTGCATTTTGGCAAATGGAAATTCCACGATAATACAGATCATTTCCCTCCTTCAGCATTAAAAAAGGAAGATCCTTAAAAAATTGTAAGGGAGCTGCTGGAAAGGTAGGGTCCTCATGTTTCTTCTCGCAAACATCCCGAAACGACAAAGCATACTTTTCCAATCCTCGATTAATTTCAAAGGACACCGGCACTCCTAAAAGAATATCCTCATAATAACAAAAGTATTTTTTGAGATGATCATTATCAAAAAAAGCTGTCTCCATAATTAAATTCAAGGTATCATCCGCCACCCGCTTTTTCAATTCCTGCACGTTGGATTCCACCATGTCAATTGTAATCCCAGGATAACGTTTCTGAAAACGACCCACTTGTTTTGAAAGGACATAAGTACAAAAAAATGAAGAACCGCCAATAGAAAGATGGCCTGTCTGCAAATGCTGCAGGTCCTGAAAATATGAAGTCATATTTTTTTGAATAAACAGGATGTTTTTCGCAGATGCAATATAATAACGACCGGCATCCGTTAAAGTAAGCGGTATGGTACTGCGGTCAAAAATTGGCTGTCCGATTTCCATTTCAGCTTTTTTCACCATCGCACTTAGAGCTGGCTGCGTAATATAGAGCTTTTTAGCCGCTTTAGAAAAGCTTCTTTCCTGGTATACTTCATAAACATATTTAAGTTCGTTCATCATCAGGAGGATATTCTCCTTTCGCCCACAATTCTGCTTTAATTATAACAAGTTTTTTAAAAAACGAAAAGCAAATTTGTCTTATTTTTTAAGTATTCCAAAAAATGTCATTTTAGGAGCGAATTACCCATTTGATGGGAACGAGTATAAAGATTTAAAAAAGCAAATCAAAGCAATTACTCTTGCGAAGCTATTAGTCACCCAGACAAACAACCTTTCCGTCCTTTACGATGACCACTTCATCATCAAAAACGACTGTCGGATTGTACTGTACCATATCAATGTGGACTGTAGACCGAGCAGGTTGACCGTAATAATAGCCATTGCCCATTGCAATATGGCAAGTACCGCGTGCTTTTTTCTCTTCTTCAAAATCACCGTTAAAAAGGCATGCCGGATTCAGTCCCAGACCAATCTCTGCAATATTGTCGCTGTCTTTAATCTCTGCAATTTGGCGGCGGATTTCCTTGCAGATTTTGGAGTCTCCCCCTACGACCTCGACAATGCGGCCATCTTTAATTTTCAGCTCGACTGGCGTTGTCGGACATCCATAGTAGCAGATTGGTCCGTCAATAACCAATTTCCCGCGGGTACTGCCGATCACTGGTCCAAGAGAAACTTCGCCGTCTGACCATGCCATTGCATCTCCTGGATTTCTGGCAATCCCACACTCAATAATGGGCTCCATATCGTTCATTTCCATATAAAGATCAGTGCCGGCCGGGGTTGTGATATGAGCTTTCTTATGACCTCTCCAAATTTTTTGCAACTTCTCCCCGTCTTTATAAACTTCCTCATAGTCTGCCAAAGCGCCGCCACGTGTAAAATTATCAATGCTACGCAGGCAGATAGAAACTTCGCGCAGCTTTTTCTCATTGATGAGTTCCTTCAAGCGGTTATTATAAATTGCTGCACCGGAAGCCGTAGTCATGCCGACAAAAACATCGCAGACCTCCATTGCGCTTTCCAAAGTCTTTGGAAAAATAGTGGCCTTGTCTTTGCCGCGAATCGGCATCATACTAATGTTGTATTCTGCACCGCATTTCAAAGCAGCTGCTGCCATCGCATTTGCCATACGCATATCCGTCTGAGGATCAATTGCGATCAAAACCTCTTCGCCGGGTTTCACTGCCATTAGGTTAGAAAGAATATAGTCCGCGCGTTCCACACACTCAATAATTCTGTTATCTTCCATTTTTAATACACCCCTTATTCAACTAAAATTCGAACAACTTTTTATGTTTAATCATTGAAAATATTCCAAAAGGATTAAAGGATTTAGGTTCAAGCCGCCTGTTCATCTCTGCCGGCATTAGGGTCATTATACATATCGCGATCCAGCTCTTTTTCCATGGATGCGATACACACAGATGTTACAAGATCTCCGGAAGAGTTCGTCGAGGTATGTGCCTGATCAATAATGCGATAAATACCGGCAACCAGAGCTGTTGCTTCCAGTGGCAGCCCCATTTGAGTAAGCAAAGTAATACTGATAACCAGTCCAATCTGAGGGGTTGCCGCGCAGCCGACGCTGAGAAAGGTTGCCTGTAAAACCAGCATAATCTGCTGCTCTATCGAAAGGTTGACACCATAAAGCTGAGAAGCAAATAGAACAATAATTCCAAAATAGATACAGGTACCATTCATATTTGCAGTAGCACCCAATGGTAGCACAAAGCTTGCGATATCTTTTGGAACACCAAGACGTTTGGGTGCAACTTCCATCGAAACCGGCAGGGCCGCAGAAGAAGTACAAGTGCTAAATGCGATCATCCAAGGTTCAAACGCTTTTTTCCAGAACATAATGGGGCTGACTTTTCCAATAAAGCGAAGAAAAACTGAATAGACAACAATCACCATGATTGCATTGGCAAGATAATCGGTTGCAATAAATTTAAGCACCGGCCCAAAAATTGCGACTCCGTATTTTGCCATTGCAACAGACATCAAGCCAAATACACCATAAGGGATAATTACCAGAATGCTGTTTACAATCTTGAACATCACTTCGGAACATAGAGAGATAACATCGGCAAGCGGTTTTCCATGTTCGCCTAAGCCAATCAATGCAAACCCTAAAAACAGAGAGAATACAATAATCGGCATCATATCTCCGTTCGTAAGAGAAGCAAACGGATTATTTGGAATAAGATCCAGAATTGTCTGATAAACGCCTGGAAGTTCTTTTATTTCTACCGTACTTACATCACCTGAAAAAGTAACGCCTACTCCTGGTTTAATCAGATTTGCAAGTATCAATCCGATCGTGGCGGCAAGTGCCGAGCTTCCGAGAAACCATACAATTGTTTTAACCCCGATGCTCCGCAGTTTTTTAACATCTCCTAAAGAGAGTGCCGCGTCAATGATACAGAAGAATACCAATGGTACCACAATCATCTTGATGAGTTTTAAAAACACATCTCCGATAAATTGCAAAAATGGGAGTATGTAACTGTTAATGACTGGATTTCCGGTACCGCCCATTATATTGAGCACATATCCAAAAACAATTCCTGCAAATAGAAATACAAAAATTTTAATATGGAGCTTCATCTTTTTTCGTTTAGAATTTTTACCGTTTCCGTTTTTCAATTCAGTTGTGGCTTCTTGACTTTTTTCAATAACTTCCAATCTTTATGCCCCCTATCTTGATATGAATGGCACACAAATTACCTTTACTTTTTCGTTTTGCGTTCCCGGGACACAAAACTTTTTTGATCCCCTCCCCTCCTTTTTCTTTTCTGTCTGCATTGTACTGAAAACAGCAAGATTACGCAATTATGATACGAAAACTGCTATATGTTATAAGAAATTGCTTATAAAAAAATGCACTTTGCATTTTTTTATGCAAAGTGCACAATCCGTTTGTAGAAGCCTGTCAGTTTTTCGAATGAACCCATTCTCTTAAAGAAAGAAATGTCTTTTTTTCGCCCTCTTGTTTCAACATACGCAGGTACTTTTCTAAATAGCCACGGGTCTTCGGATGAAGAATATAATGATCTCTGGAACGCATATAATACTCATACGGATCGCTGTCAGAATAAAGGCTTCCGCGATAAGTGCGGCTGGCGGCAATCCGGTCACAAATCATCTCCGCCACATAGCGCGGCGGAATCTCCATTCCGCAAAGCTGATGATCAGCCCCTGTAGAATAGTCGATCCAGTATTCCAGATGATGCCGGTTACGTCCTTTATGATGCAGCCATGCGGCACTGTATCCTGCTTTTAAACGCTGTGCATCATTTGGACTCCGATTCCCCTGATAATATTTTGCACCTGCCCAAAATTCTGTCGGTGAAAATTTGGACAAATCATGCAAAAGTCCTTGTTTATAAAGACCAATACGAAAACAGTATTTTAAGACAAGCCATCGATGGTGGCTGACTGTCCGAAAATGTTTAATCGGATGCAACATAAAATTTTCCTCTCAGAAAGATTTTGTCTTCTGTTTTTCTTTTTCCTTTTCTATTATATATGATTATATAATCTTATATAATTTATTTTCTTTTAAACCCATAAAAAATTAAATCCCCATTCATAAATTATTCTTTGACTTTAGATTTCATTCAGTATAGAATATCTTACACAAATGAATTATTTGGAAAGAGAGGGAATCGGAATTATGAAAAGTGAGTTTGTTCCGGAATTGGAAGGCGCTTTAAGAAAGCATATGATCAAAATTCCAATGGTCATCAATGAAGTCTGCGGCGTACGTGTAATGGGCAAGCTGATAAAATCATTGCTGTTTTCCACCGATATCGCCATCATCAGGAACTGCAACGCTGATGCCATAATGGCCGTCTATCCATTTACACCGCAGCCGATCATTGCCAACTCCATCATTACCTGTGCGGACGTTCCTGTTTTTATTGGGGTCGGCGGCGGCACAACCCGCGGAAAGCGTGTAACTAATCTCGCCGAAAATGCGGAATATCTTGGCGCTGCTGGTGTAGTCGTCAATGCACCAACTCCAGATGAAACGCTTACTTTTGTTTCGGAAAAGATTAATATTCCGATCACGATTACTGTCGTCTCTGAAAAGACCGATATTGAAAAGCGGTTGGAAAGCGGAGCCAGCATTTTAAACGTTTCAGCCGCTGCACGCACTCCGTTCGTTGTCTCTGAAATTCGCAAACGCTTTCCAAAAGTTCCGATCATTGCTACCGGAGGGTCCACCGACGACGCTATCCTTCGTACAATCGACGCCGGTGCAAATGCAATCACCTACACTCCCCCGACTGCGGCAGAACTATTTAAAAATCTGATGACTTCCTATCGCGAAGAATCAAACCAATTATAGCAAAATCAAGAAAAGGGTCAATCTGTGCAAAATACAGATTGGCTCTTTTCTTTGCGGCAGGTTCGATCATACTTCCATGCTGAAATGGTCCAAATTCCCAAAATAGCACAACTGAGCAACCATAAAAGTCTATTCCTGTATCTATCGCAAAATTATGAAACATCATCTCTTAGACCTTTTTGGACTTTTTCAAAAAGTCAATATACTCATTCCCCCATACCTTGATCGCATCTAAGACGGGCTTAAAATGCTGTCCGAGACTAGAGAGTGAATATTCCACTTTGGGTGGAATTTGATTATAAGACGTACGAATTAGCAGCCCATTCTCCTCCAGCATGTGAAGCTGCTTGGATAACGTTGCCTGAGTCAGGTTGGGCAGTTCTCTTTGCAGCTCATTGAACCGCATGGTTCTGAGACTCAAATTATACATAATCAACAGGGTCCATTTTCCCGTGAGCAGTTTCTGTGAAGTGACATAGGGACAGATCCCAAATAAATCTTTTTCCATTTTCCCTCTTTAGTATCTAAAAAGATACTTACTATATTAAAATATTGTACTTGAATAATTTATAAAACTATGCTTTTATTATAGTGTTGAAATGTTTTTAAATCAATCTTTTTATTGGAGGCGTGAATTCATGAAAGAAGTCTACGATTTTTTAAAGGAAGCCAATACTTATTTTCTTGCAACAGAGGATGGAAACCAGCCAAGGGTTCGCCCATTCGGCACCATAAACATTTTTGAAGACAAACTTTATATCCAAACAGGCAAGGTTAAAAAAGTATATCGGCAGATTAAGGCAAATCCAAAGATTGAAATCAGCGCCACAGTCGGCGATCAATGGATTCGTGTTGAAGCAACCGCCATCGAGGATGACAGGATTGAGCCTAAGGAAAGTATGCTAAAAGCATACCCCTCTCTTCAGAAAATGTATAAAGCCGACGATGGAAACACCACCGTGTTCTATCTGACAAATGTTACCGCAACGATATTTTCCTTCTCAGCAGAACCTAAGACCTATCAATTTTAACAGGTAATACAATCGATTATTTTTGCTGCCGGAGCTGTCAAATTTCTTGACGGCTCCGGATTTTTTTGTTCAAATCCAGGTGTTTTCTGCGGGTTACGGCCATACAAAATCAATTTTCATGTGCTGTACCATCTTTCAGATAATGATTCCTTCGCAGTGGTCGATCTCGTGCTGAATAATTTGTGCCGTCCATCCGGTAAAAGTCTTATACCGACTTTGAAAGTCGCTGTTTTGATACTGTACCTTGATGGATCTCCAACGCTTTACTTTGCGCATGCCAATCAGGGACAAACAGCCCTCCTCGGTTTCAAAAGACTGGGATTTTTTAATAATCTCCGGATTAAACATTACCATGTATTTTCCATCGTTATCAAAGGCAATGATACATTTATGGACTCCAATCATATTTGCCGCCATCCCTACGCAACTCTCTTTATGAGCCTCCAGCGTTTCCAGCAAATCCCCCGCAGCCGACAGATCATCCTTTGTAGCGGGTTGTGATTTTTGCGAAAGGAACCCAACCTCTTTCATAATTTCGCGAACCATCCGATTGCCTCCTGCTCATTTAAAAATATTTCGACATCAATTTTGTATGAAAACGACTATTATGCTATCAATCAGGAAATCATAAGTTATCAGTCTGATTACAATGTGAAGCGGATTTCTATAAATCTTTAAGACTGCGCTTATTCTCTTGTAAAATAAAAACAACGCCCTTCTTGAAAACTCCAAAGATTTCAAAAAGGGCAAATGCTGCAAAATAAAAAATGTTCAGTTGAATACTGTGTTCCCGCCCAAAAAGCAAGTGGCGGTTTGTAACGATGGAATCCGCGCTTAAAGAATCACAAGCCTTAGAAAAAACGAATGCACAGCGGCAAAAACCGCTGTGCATCTAATGTGACCGTATCACATGGTTGCGGGGGCCGGATTTGAACCAACGACCTTCGGG